>JBGTBX010000094.1:0-4171 GCA_041749115.1 Gemmatimonadaceae bacterium | reverse complement strand
GGGCTGAACCAGTAGATGGCGCACGCGAGCTGCGCCATCGCCTGTGTGCGGCGATCGCCGCGGCGAATGTGCATCAGCTCGTGGACCAGCGCCGCCTGCCGCGATTCGGCGCTCCACGTCGCGGCTGACGGCGGCAGCATCACGACAGATGAAAAGAATCCTGCGACGTGCGGGCTGCCGTCACGGAGCGATTGGCGGATTTCGACCTGCGACTGCAGGCCGATGCGACGGGCGAGCTTGTCCACCTCTGTCGACCACTCCCTCGGGGCAGGTTTCGAGCCTCTCCACACGGAAACACCGCTCAGCATCCAGCAGAAGAGAAACCAGACGAGGACCACACCGGTTCCAAGGGTTCCAAGGGTTCCAAGGGTTCCAAGGGTTCCAGGGGTTCCAGGGGTTCCAGGGGCGTGGTTCTGGGCGGGTTCGGCGTACTGAACGATTGGAACCGCAATTGAGAACGACGCCCCTGGAACCCCTGGAACGCTTGGAACTTTGGAAGCGAGCGGTGCGAGGACTGGCGCGAGCAGGACGATGACGATCGCGACATGAAAGACGAGATGCCGCGTCGAGGGAGCAGCCCGGCGGAGGAACGCCGCCAGTCCGATAGCCGCGAGCAGGACCGCCGACGTCCGGGCGAGCAGATCGAAATCCATTACCGTCCTTCTTTCCGTGCGCGATCGATCAGGGCCGACAGCCGCTCCAGTTCGTCCGGCGACAACGATCCGGAGTCGACCAGCGCGGCAGCCGCCTGCGCGGCCGAGCCGTCGAAAAACGTTTTGACGATGCGCGACAAGGCCGAGTTGCGGGCGCGTTCGCGGGGGACGGAGGGTCCGTAGATATACCGGGCGCCTTCGGTCCTGTGCGTTGCATGGCCCTTCTCCTCGAGAATGCGGAGCAGGGCGCGTACAGCCGAGTAGCTCGGCGCGTCGGCCATGGCTTCCCGGACCGCCGCCGCCGTGGCCGATCCCTTCAGATAGAGGATGTCGAGAATCTCCCGCTCCCGGCGCGAGAGGGCTTCGCTAGTGCTCATAGGGTGGCGGCGGTAGTTCCGCTGAGACAAGTGGAGAATTCGTTTTCATGGGCGACTGCTAATAATTTAGCACGCTAAATATTTAGCATGTTGTCGCTGACAAAGCAATTAGGTATCAATATACAAGACGGGGGAACCCTGCTACTCTAACCCTGCATGGCTGTCTCCTTCCGTAGTTACCTTTCTAGGTGGTTCAAGGCCGCATTCGCGCCTGCGTGGGAACTGTTTGGATGGCTCGGTCTTGCCGTGGGAGCCATCCTCTGGGCCGCGCACAAATACGCGCCACGCCAGTTTCAGACATTTACGTCGCTCCTTGGGATTACGCCAGAGGCAGCAATGAGCGACCTTGTCTGGCAATTGCCTTTAGCTGCAGGAGGGATGGTTCTCGCATATCGCTTGCTCCGGGCGCCATACGAGCTGCACATCGCTGCAGAATCGGCGCATCAGCAACTAAACGAGCACCTAGTAAAGCTCTCCGAACGTGTCACGAATGAAATAGTCGAAGAGGCGCGTCCCATTCGAGCGTTCATTAAGGTCGTGACATGGCAGGTGAACCGGGACGAGCGTGGCCGCCGTCGGTACACTTTCGTGATTGAGATGGTTAATCGTGAGCAATCGCCCATTATTTTGGAACCGAAGTTCGTCGTCCAAACAAGGGACGGATTGTGTGGGCCGTATTTGACTGAGATTAAGGATTTTCGCGCTGGACTAACTTCGGTGCCGATCGATGGGCGCAAAAGCGAATACGGGACGATGATATTCACGGAGTTGTTTAATCCGGTGCCGGAAGAATTTAAGGAGAAGGTTGTTTATCCTACTTCGCCAACGCCAGAAATTGCCGATGGCCATATCGCTCTCATTCTTCAGCTAACAGATGTTTTGTCGAAAAAGGCCTGCACGCTGACAGCGGATCAGCCGTACGACGTAGGTTAAAACCAATGGCGCGACCAACGAAGGAATACCAGGCATTTAGTGATCTGACGGATCGTCTTCTGAAAGTTCCCAAAGCAGAAGTTGATAGGCGGATCGCGGCGTACAAGGCTGAGCGGGAGAAAATTCCACGCTCAAAACGACCCGGTCGAAATCCGAAGCCGAAAGACGGGGGCCACGCTTCAGGGTGACGCGGGTTAGACGGTTCCCGCGTCGGCTGCTATCAGTTCGGCATAGGTGAGGCGACGACCGACGATGGCCTTCATGACTTCTGAGAAACGCACCGCGTCATTCGTGAAGCGGTTATTGAAACGAAACGCCTGCTCATCGAGGTAACGAAACAGATGGAACGGTTCGACGGCGACATAGGTGCCAGCCAACGAGCGCTTCAGCAACGACCAGAAGTTCTCGATGCCGTTCGTATGCACGTTCTCTTGCACGTAGGTTTGCGCGTGGTCGATGAACTGATGCACGAACATGTGATTCAGGCTGCTGTAGCCCTGCCAGTTGTCCGAATACAGGTTCGTTCCAAGTTCGATGTTCTCTTTCAACACCGGCAGCAACGATTCACGTTTCGTGTTGCGGACCACGCGCGTGCGAACGGTGCTGCGGCCTTGGGTGTTGCGCTCAAGCAGACCCATGACAACGGTTTTGCCTTTGTGGCTTTGCGACAGCGTGCGTTCGCGCTGCTCTTTGTGCATGTTGCGCGCCTTGCCGCCGATGAAGGTTTCATCCACCTCCACTTCGCCGCCCATCTTGCCGCCCGTCTTGTTGTCCTGCATGGCGAGACGAATACGCTGGAGCATGAACCACGCGGTCTTTTGGGTGACGCCGAGCGCACGCGCAATCTCGTGGCTGCTGATGCCGTTCTTCGCGTTGGCAATCATCCAGACGCACGGCAACCACAAGCTGAGGCTCAGAGCGGAGTCCTCGAAAATCGTTCCAGTCTTGAGCGTGAACTTCCGCTTCGGGTGACGGGTCTTGCACTCCCATCCGTTGCGGCTGGAGTCGAAGTAAACCTTGTCGCTACCGCACTGGGGGCAAGTGACCCCATTTGGCCAACGGCGGGACACCATGTAAGTCCTGCAATTGTCGGCACTTGCGAAGTATTTAACGGCTTCCAAAAGCGTGTCTGGCGTCTTGTCCATACCCATGATGGACGGAGTATGACCTCAAAATGTTCCCCCGTCAAGTATATTATTACCAGCAATTACTTGCCCGGACTTAATTGGTCGCATATGCTTGATTTTCTGAAGTGAGACTGGTTCTCAACTTCTGGAAAACTCCAGGGCATCCGGCATGTTGCAAGCATTCGTGATCACGCTGCGCGAAGGGCTCGAGGCGTTCCTCATCATCGCCATCAGCCTCGCGTACCTCCGCAAGAGCGGCCGGCGCGAGCTGATTCCCGCCGTGCATTGGGGCATCGGGTTGTCGGTGCTGCTCAGCGTCGGCGCGGCGTACCTGTTCCAGCAGGCCTCGAACCAGGCGTTGTGGGAAGGCATCCTCGCGATCGTCGCGGCGGTGTCGGTGGCGACGCTGACGGTGCACATGTGGCGCACCGCGAAGAAGATCAAGAGCGAGATTGAAGGCCACCTGCGCGACTCGACGGCGAAGACCGGCACGGCGGCCTGGGTCGGCGTCTTCCTGTTCACGTTGCTGATGATTTCCCGCGAGGGCATGGAAACCGCGCTGCTGATGGGTACGCTGCTGACGCAGGTGCAGGCGATGTCGATTCTCGGCGGCGCTATGGCCGGTACGCTGGCAGCCGCGGGCGTCGCCATGCTGTGGTCGCGCTACGGCCACCGCGTCAACCTCGCGTTGTTCTTCCAGGTCACGGCGATTTTCCTGCTGGTGTTTGTGGCGCAGCTGCTGATCTACGGCTTCCACGAGTTGACGGAGGCCAATCTGTTCCCCGGCAGCGAAGCGCTGCACTGGGCCACCGAGCCGTACGGCCCGGACGGCGTCTATGGGCAATACCTGACCTACATGCTCGTCGCGGTGCCTCTGGGCTGGTTGCTGTTTGCGATGCTGGCCGGCTCGAACCGCGCTCCCGCGCGCCCCGCCGTCCCCGGCAAAGCCGCGTAAATTAACATGGGGGCCGTGAGCAGGCCCCCGATTACGTCCACGCTGACGTGGGAAGGCGATCTCCGCTTTCGCGCCGTCACCGGTCCCACCGAAATCATCCTCGACAGCGACGGCCAGGCGGGGCCG
>JBGTBX010000093.1:0-51164 GCA_041749115.1 Gemmatimonadaceae bacterium | reverse complement strand
CGGATCGGGATGATGGTTGGGAAACGTGCCATCACTTTCACAGAAGATATATGTACCGTCCACTCCGAGGCGGCTGTACAGCTGCTCGGCAACGAGCGCGCCGGCACCGTTCCCCGCATCCACCACAACGCGCAGCTTCCGCGAGAGCGGTCCGATGCGCGTCACGAGATCGTCGACATAGTCGTCAAGCAGGTCGCGTGATGTCACCGTTCCGGTTCCGCTGACGAAATCACCTTCAGTAATGTGGCGCAGCAATTCCTGAATCGATTCCCCGTGCAGCGATTCGGTGCCGAGGCCCAGCTTAAAGCCGTTGTATTCCGGCGGGTTGTGCGACCCCGTAATCTGAATGCCGCCGATGACGGGAAGCTTGTGCACACTCCAGTACAATGTCGGCGTCGGAACGACACCGATGTCAATGACATCAAGACCGGAACTGGTGAGTCCGTCGACCAGCGCATCGCGCAGCTGTGGTCCGCTGGGCCGATTATCCCTTCCGACGGCGACAGCTCCAGTGTGTCCGAGTGCAGCGGCATGAGCGGCGTATGCACGCCCGACGCCAAGCGCCGCTTCGACCGTGAGGTCGCTGCCCACGATTCCGCGGATGTCGTACTGCCTGAAAATTCCTGGGGCAACGGTCATTCGTTCACCTGAAAGCACGTAACAGCGCCGTGAAGGCAGGGCATCTAGCGTGTGGCCGGAGCGGGCGCGTTCGCGGTCACCTGACTAAATGCACTGTTCTTCTGAATCAACGACACGATCGGGTTGGGAAACACGCCGAAGATGAGGATCGCGGCCGCGGTGGCAACAATGACGGTCCGAAGCATCCCTGATGTGGCCGGCACCGGAGCCGCAGTGGCCGGTCGCGGCTTCATGAACATCGCCATGATGACCCCGAGATAGTAACCGGCTGAAATGGTCGTGGCGACGACGAGGATGACGGCCAGACGCGTTTGTGGTGCGGGCGCCTGCAACGCCGCCTGCAAAACGTACCACTTGGCAAAGAAACCCATGCCGCCGAAGATCGGGAAGCCAAGCAGAGCAAGCATGAACACCGTCATGGCGATCGCGATACCGGGTCGCTCGTGCCACAGGCCATGATAGTCCTCAATCATTTCTCTGGGCTGGCCGGCGCTGCCGAGCGCGATGATGACCGCAAACGCACCCAGCGTCGCGAACATGTACGCGAGCATATAGTAGAGAAACGCGGTCGCCGCCTGAGGTGTGCCGGTCGCCAACGCCACCAGAATGAAACCGGTGTGACCAATGCTTGAGTAGGCGAGCATACGCTTGAGGTTGCGCTGCTGCAAAGCCACAAGATTACCGATCAACATCGTAAGTGCTGCCAGCCACCACACGGCCCGATGCCAGCCCGAGTACACTCCCGGGAACGCTTCGAGCCACACGCGCAACAGGGCGGCGAACGCGGCGGCTTTCACTGCCACTGCCATGTAACCCGTGATCGGGGTTGGGGCACCTTCGTACACGTCCGGCGACCACATATGGAATGGCGCGGCCGCAATCTTGAAGCCGAAGCCGACGAGCATCAAAGCAATCCCGACCAGCAGCAACGGACTGGCACCCAGATCAAACTCCGCGATGCGCGCCGCGATGTCAGGCAGATTGGTGGTGCCGGTAGCGCCAAAAACGAGCGCCATGCCGTACAGCAGAAAACCGGTCGAGAACGCGCCGAGCAGAAAGTACTTCAGTGCCGCTTCGGCGCTGCGGTTCGATCGGCGATTGAGGCCCGCAAGGACATACACGGCGACACTCATGATTTCGATGCCGATAAACAGCACCATGAGATCACGCGCGGCGGCCATCACCATCATGCCGCTGGTAGCAAAAAGCAGGAGGACGTGGCACTCCCCTGCTCCCATGCCTTCGCGCTCGTAGAATTCCATCGACATCGCGATGGTGATCATCGTTGCGAGCAGGAAGATCACATCAGCCGTCCAGCGGAAGCTGTCGATCGCGATCACACCATTGGCCGCGGTCATATCCTGCGTTGCAGCGAAGATGACGGCACCGAGCGTGGCGATGCACAGGGCAATCGATGCGCGTCCGATGCGGCGCTGGAGCTCAGGCCCTTCCTTACCCCATGCGGACATCAGCATTAGCACCATGGCACCCACCATCAGAAACAGGTCCGGGCTGAGCGCCGTGAGCAGTTGCGTGGGGATAGACAGATTCAGAGGCATGGATCAACGACCTCCGAGCACAGAGAAGGACTGCCGCTGCGCCTTGAGCTCGACTTGCCGCACGAGATTGGAGACAGAGGTTTCCATGCGGTTCAGCACGGGCTTCGGGTAAATGCCCATCCACAATATCATGAAGATCAGCGGCGCCATCAGGACGATCTCGCGCAGATTGAGATCGGTCAGGTGTTTGTTGGACGGCTTGTCGAGCGGGTTGTAGATGATGCGTTGCAGTGCCCACAACAGATACGCTGCAGCGAGAATCACACCGATCGCCGCGATAGTCGTCATCACCGGATACGTCTTGAACGATCCCACCATCACCAGAAACTCGGCAATAAAACCGTTGGTGCCGGGCAGGCCAATCGAGCTTAAGGCCACGATGGTAAGCAGCACCGCGTAAATGGGCGTCACCTTCGCTATGCCGCCGTAGTCAGCGATCATCCGCGAGTGTTTGCGCTCGTAAATCATTCCAATAAGAAAGAAGAGCGCTCCCGTCGACACGCCGTGTCCGATCATCACCATCAGCGCGCCCTGGATGCTCTCCGGCGTGAGGGCAAAAATTCCAAGCATCACCATGCCCAGATGCGCCACCGAGGAGTACGCGACCAGCTTCTTGAAGTCCGGTTGAACCAGCGCGACCAGAGAACCATAGATCACGCCAATCACAGCCAGTGCAATGATCGTGGACCGCACGACGGGATCCATCGCAACGCCGGGGAACAGCGGCACAGCAAGTCGCAGAAAACCGTACGTGCCAAGCTTCAGCATGACGCCCGCCAGAATCACCGAGCCAGCCGTTGGCGCCTCAACATGTGCATCGGGAAGCCACGTGTGAAACGGAAACATCGGGACCTTGACGGCGAAGGCGAGGAAGAACGCCATGAACAGCAGGAAGGCGGTCTTCGGCTCGAATGCTGGCAGTGCGAGGATCGCCTCGTAGCTGAAGTTCGGTTGTCCCTCCAGCAGGCCGGCCTGATACCCAAGGTACACAATTGCCACCAGCATCAGCAGCGAGCCGACCATCGTGTAGATAAAGAACTTGATACTGGCGTACATGCGCCGTTCGCCGCCCCAGATTCCCACGATAAAATACATGGGGATGAGCATCACTTCCCACATTACATAAAACAGGAAGAGGTCACGCGCTACAAAGACACCCAGCATGCCGACGGTCAGCAGCAGCATCAGTACGTGGTATCCGTGCACCTTTTTCGTGATACTCGTCCAGCCCCCCAGAACTGCCAGCGGCATCAGGAACGTGGTGAGCAACACCATCATCAACGAGAGTCCGTCAATGCCGAGCGCGAACTGCACGCCCCAGGTGGCGATCCATGGCCACTCCACTGTCGCTTGAAATGCTGATGTCGTCGGGTCGAAGGACCACCACAAACCGGCGGACACTACGAACTCGAGGACGAGCACAGCCAGCGTCAGCCGTCGGGCTGTGTGCGCGCCGGAAGCCCGCTCTTCGTCCGTGCGCAGCCCGAGGCCGTGGCCCCACACCGCCAGCGCGCCAAGCGTTGGAAGAATCAGCAACGCGGGCAGTACCCACGCGTGATAGTTGATTGAGCTGAGAAACGAGTTCATGGCTTATCGCAACGAGAAGGCGCTCAGCACACCGAGCACGCCAAGAATGAGCACCCATGCATACGTGCCGACGTGCCCCGACTGGAATCGAGCGCCCATCCACCCGATGCCGCGAGCGAGCACCGCGCTGCCGTTGACGAAGAGACCATCGATGATGCCCGCATCCATTCCCTTCCACAACACGGAACGGGAGACGCCAACCAATGGCCGTACGATCGCGGCATCGTAGATCTCGTCGACGTAGTACTTCTCTTCGAGGACGCGGGCGATACCCGTTGCCTCGGCCGCCTGCGACTTCGGCACAAGCCGATCAGTCTTGAGACGGGTGACTGCAAACACGATTCCGGCCACGGCGATCGCCACTGCGATCGCTACCAGGATGTACTCGGTGGAGTGCTCCAGATGCGCTTCGACCCCTTTCGTGACGGCGAGTGCGGCATCACCTGTGACCGGTTCCAGCCAATGGTGCAGCGCCTGAATGGGGCCCGCGGCAAAGAACGTCGGGAGATTAAGCCACCCACCGGCCACGGAGAGCACGCCCAGTACAACCAACGGACCGGTCATCACCCAGGGCGCCTCCCGGAGATGCGGGCGTTCGGCTTCGCCGGTGCGGTTGGTCCCGTGGAAGGTGTACAACATCATACGTGTCATGTAGATCGCGGTGAGCAGCGCCGAGATCAGTCCGAACGCCCAGATGACGTACAACAGTGCACTACCGGGAATACCGAGCCACGTGGCATCGGCCAACGTGCTGCCATGCGCGCGCGCAAATACAGATCCGAGGATATCGTCTTTCGAATAGAAGCCGGGGAACGGAGGAATCCCGGCAATCGCAAGCGTCGCGATCCACATGAGGCCAAACGTGACCGGCATGAACTTGCGCAAGCCACCCATGTTCCGCATGTCCTGCGCGTCATCATGGTTGTGCGTGTGGTGATACGCCTTGTGCATGGCGTAAATCACCGAGCCGGACCCAAGAAATAACAAAGCCTTGAAGAAGGCATGTGTGACGAGGTGGAACACGCCCGCCGCATACGCGCCTACGCCCACACCCACAAACATGTAACCCAACTGCGAGACTGTGGAGTACGCGAGGACCTTCTTGATGTCCCACTGCTTCAGTCCGATCGTCGCCGCGAAGAGTGCAGTGACCGCGCCAACGAGCGCCACCGTTAAGCTGGCGACGGGCGACAGGGCGTACAGAGCGCTGCTGCGCGCGATGAGATACACACCGGCGGTGACCATCGTGGCGGCGTGGATCAATGCCGACACCGGCGTTGGACCCGCCATCGCGTCCGGAAGCCAGACGTACAGCGGAATCTGCGCGCTCTTACCGGCGCACCCGAGGAACATAAAGAGGCAGATGGCCGTAACCACCACGCCCGACAGTCCGTCAGCGCCCGCGGCGACTCCCACAAAGTCCAGTCGCCCGATGTGCGCGAACAGCAGGAACATCGCGATCAGGAATCCGAAGTCACCGATACGGTTGACGATAAACGCTTTCTTGCCCGCATCGGCGTTGGCCTTGTCGCTGAACCAGAAACCAATCAGCAGATACGAACAGAGCCCGACACCTTCCCACCCGACGAACAGCATGGGGTAACTCGCACCGAGCACCAGAACCAGCATGAAAAACACAAACAGATTCAAGTACGCGAAGTACCTCGGATATCCGGGATCCTCCCGCATGTATCCCACGGAAAACACGTGGATCAACGAGCCGACCCCGGTGATGACCATGGCCATCACCATGGACAGCTGATCGACCTGAAACGCGGCATCAATCGCGAGATCACCGGCCGGAATCCAGCTGAACAGTGTTTTGATAAATGGTGCCTCGGCATGCGCCCCGGCCAGCGCCATGAAAATCATTGCCGTGAGCACGAATGAGCCGATCAGAACGGCCGGGCCGATGATGCTGACGATCCCTGCGGCAGGGTGCAGCGCGGGGTGGTCACCATGTTCATCATGATGCGCACCGTCCGTGAGCGCGTGTCCGTCGTCGTGGTGACTGTGATGCGCGGTTGGATCGGCGGGACCAAGGTGCGCAACTGAGCGCAGCGAGAGATACCCGTTGATCACGAATCCGATGAGCGGAAGGATTGGCACAAGCCAGATCCACTCCGCAACGGAGCCTGTCAGTGGGTGAGCGCCCACGGTGGCGGCTTCCTGGAGCAGCATCAGCCCTTGAGGAGATTGATGTTCTTAAGGTCCACCGTCTGGCGGTGGCGGAAAATCGAAATCACGATGGCGAGACCAACAGCCGCTTCGGCCGCCGACACGCACATGACCATGATGACAAAGACATGGCCGGACAGTCCGTGCTGCTTCGAAAAGGCTACTAACGAGAGATTCACGGCGTTGAGCATCAGCTCAACGCACATAAAGATCACGATGGCGTTGCGACGTGTCAGCACGCCAAACACGCCGATGCTAAACAGGACTGCGGACAGAGCGAGGGCTTCAGCAATCATGATAACGTCGACCTCTTCTTGCCGAGAACCACCGCACCGATGATTGCCACGAGCAGCAGAATGCTGGTCAATTCAAAGGCGAGCAGGTTCCTTCGGAACAGGGGTTCGGCGACACTGCTTACTGCATTGAGATCACGGAGTGAGGCGGCCGTCGTACTTTCGGGAAGCAGCAACCCCTCGGGGGCTTTCCAGTTACCCAGCGCCATAATCTGGGCAAGCATCACGAGAGCCATAAAGCCGGCAAGCAGCTTGGGCCACTTGCCCTTGATGTCCGACAGTTCGTCGGGATCACCCAGATTCAGCAGCATGATAACAAAGAGAAACACGACCATGATGGCGCCGGTGTAAATCAGAATCTGGACCACTCCAATAAATTCTGCGTCCAGCATCACGTAGATCACGGCGAGCACGAACATGGTGTTGACCAGCCAGAGCGCAGCGGCGACCGGGCTCTTGCGCGTCACGAACGCCAGCGCAGATGCGATGGCTATCAGGCCGAACAGGTAAAAGTTCACCTCAAAGAAAAAGTTTGGCATTACTCTCCCTTCGGATCAGCGGGGTCCCACAGCTCCGTCACCGGATGCGTCTGTGCCATCAGGCGTTCGAGGTCGTAGACAAAACCCTCGCGACTGTATTCTGCGTTTTCGTAATGCCGCCCGAGATGGATCGCCTCCTCCGGGCACACTTCCTGACAATACCCGCAGAAGATGCAGCGGAATTCATCGATCTCAAACGCGAGGGGATAACGATTGCCCTGTTCATCCTCACCGGGTATCAGCTTGATGCAGTTGGCGGGGCACACCGTCGGGCAGAGCCCGCAGGCAACACACTTCGCCTTGCCATCTTCGGTTGTGAGCATGCGGTGCGTTCCGCGCCACCGACGGGAGATGGCCTCTCGTTCCTCGGGATACTGCGTCGTAACGCGGTGCGGGTCGACGAGGTGCTTGAACGTGTTCGCCATTCCCTTGAGTGTGGCGCGCACGTAGCTGGTTTCGGCGACTGGTCGTTCGACCACTTTCACATTGATTGCCATCTTAATCCCCGCTGATTGGCGAAAGGCGCGCGCGCGAGGCCGTAATGGCCCGCTGCCGACGGATTTCTGCGATTGAAGCACGCCCCTGAGCCGGACTGATAATATGACCGCGATCGAGGAAGATCATGAACACGGCGATGAGCACTGCGTTGACACCAAAGAAGATGAGCCCGTAGACGAGACCTCGATCGATCCCGGCCACTTCGAGTGCCAGCATCATTGATGCGACGATGATGATGTACGCGAGCGCCCCGGGCAACAGAATCTTCCAGCCCAGAGACATCAACTGATCGTAGCGGAAGCGTGGGAGCGTCCACCGGATCCAGATGTACAGAAAGAGGAAGAACCCGGTCTTGGCGGCCATGATGGCAAAGGACAGCAAAACCAACGGGAACGACACGGCACCAACGTTGTCGGCCTGGGTGAACGGAATGTCCCAGCCGCCGAAGAACAGCGTGGCCAGCATCGCCGACTGTGTGGCCATGTTCGCGTACTCGGCAATGAAGAAGAGTGAAAACTTCATCGCGCTGTATTCAGTGTGGTACCCGGTGATCAATTCCGATTCCGCCTCGGGAAGGTCAAAGGGGAGTCGGTTCGTCTCCGCATATGCCGAGATCAGAAAGATCAGAAAGGCCACGCTGAGTGTGAGCGCGTTCCACACATGCATTTCGGCCTGCTGATTGACCACTGAGGTGAGTGTGACGTTGCCGGCGAGGAGCAAGACCGGAATCAACGACAGGCCCATGGACACTTCGTAGGAAATAAGCTGTGCCGCCGATCGCAAGCCGCCGAGGAGCGCGTACTTGTTGTTGGAGGCCCACCCGGCGAGTGCCATGCCGTACACGCCGATCGAGGTGATGGCGATGGTAAACAGCAAGCCGATCGGGAGATCGGCGAGCACCATGTCCACGCGACCCCACGGTGACGCCCAGGAGGCTCCCCACGGAATGACGGCCCATACGATCATCGCGGGTATGAAAGCCAGCATCGGGGCGAGAACGAAGAGCGCCTTGCTCGTGTACGGGGGCAAGGTCTCTTCTTTCATGAAATTCTTGACGCCGTCGGCGAGCGGCTGAAAGAAGCCCTTGGGGCCCACTCGGTTGGGACCGTGCCGATGCTGGATCCAAGCGGAGATCTTGCGCTCGGCGAGCGTCAGATAGGCAACACCCAGCATGTAGATCGTGAAGAACGCGAGCATTTTGACCGCGGTTGCCAGCAACCATGGCCAGAAATTCATCGTGCCCTGCGGGTCGACGGCCTGCAGCAAAGCGAACATTCCTGACGCGTGCATCATGTGGGGCTCCCTACCTTCTCCACGACCGGTAACCCACGAAGGCCGAGGTTATCGTACGACAACCCGCTGAACGCCGGGTGCGCCGCCGCGAGCGCCGTAAAGACCTCGCGGACCTGCAGGTGTGCCGCCGATTCGCCGAGTGCCGCGGCGAGGTCGGTGAGCACAAACCACGACGGACGGGCCAGTCCAGGCGCGGCCTTGGCTTGCAGGAAGCGCTGCACACGTCCACGCAGATTAGTAAAGGTTCCCTCTTCTTCCACGTGATTGCAGATCGGCAGGACCACGTCGGCCCTGGTGAGGTTCTCCGGGAAGTGGGTTCCGAGCACCAGTACGCAGGAGGCGTTCTGCGCGGCCGCTGCGTCCTCGGCGGTCAGATCCGCGTCCACGATGATCAATGCATCGCCGGCCGCGACACCGCTGAGCGGATTGTCAGAGCGTGTGAAACCCAGTTGTTCCGCGCCCGTGCCATTTGCCGCGCGATCGGCGCGGAGGGCGAGATCGTCCACACCTGGGAGCGGATGCACCGCACCCTGCGGCATGCGGAAGACGCCGATGCCGTTGGACTTCTTAACAATCAATGAGAGCAGAAAGAGCGCTTCGTTCGGGAGACTCGGTGACGCCAGCACGACAGCCCGCTTGCCCTTGACGATGCGAGCGGCCGCTTCGATGGCGACATCCCAATCCACAGATGAGTGTCCCTTGGCACCGAGGATCGACGGCATCTCGAGACGGTCGCGGCGGTTCATCCATCGATAGTTCATGCGACCCTCGTCGCACATGAAATACCCGTTGACC
Organism: Gemmatimonadaceae bacterium; assembly: GCA_041749115.1. Classification (GTDB taxonomy): domain Bacteria; phylum Gemmatimonadota; class Gemmatimonadetes; order Gemmatimonadales; family Gemmatimonadaceae; genus JBGTBX01. The sequence goes on along the minus strand of JBGTBX010000093.1, from coordinate 41,783 downwards.
TCTTCGTTCGAACGAGGACGGAGTCGCATGACCGCGTTGTCGCGCGTTTCAACAATGATGTTGCAGCCTTGTGAGCAACCCGTGCATACCGAAGCGGAGCGATCCAGCTCCCAGGCGCGTGCCTTGTTCAGGAAGTCCTTGGAGAGCAGCGCGCCGACCGGACACAGGTCAACCACATTGGTGGACCAAGGGTGCGTGAGGTCTTTCCCTTCTGCCTTGCCAATGGTGGCACGGTCGCCGCGTTCACTGACGTTAAGCACACCATCGTGCGCAACGTCTTCCATAAAACGCACGCATCGGGTGCACAGAATGCAGCGATTGGGCACGTAGAGGACGTCGCCTCCGAAATCCTCGACGGGATTAAACCGTTTGGGTTCACGATAGCGTGAATCGTCCCGGCCTTCCTGATACGTATAGTCCTGCAGCTCACACTCGCCGGACTGGTCGCAGATTGGACAGTCGAGCGGATGATTGATAAGCAGCATCTCGAGGACGCCCTTGCGCGCCTCAAGCGACTTCTCGTTGTGCACGTGGACGACCTGCCCTTCCATGACTGCCGTCGCGCAGGCCGGCGCCAGCTTCGGCGATTTTTCGACATCGACCAGACACATGCGGCACACCCCGGCCACCGGAAGGCCGGGATGATAGCAATAGTGCGGAATGAGGACGCCCACCTGCTTGGCTGCTTCGAGCAGCGAGGTGCCCGCCGGAACAGAAACGGCGCGACCCTCGATGGTCAGATTAATCATCGGTGTGTCGGCCATTTACGCCACCACCACTGGCACGTTGTGAATCGTCGTTCTGGTGATCAGGGCTTCGAACTCATGGCGGAAACGCTGCAATCCGCTCACCACCGGTGCGGCGCAGGAATCGCTGAGCACGCAGATGGTTTTCCCCGTCATGTTGTCGGCGATGGAGAGCAAGGTGTCCAGATCTTCCATGGTGCCGTCACCAGCGACGATGCGCTCAAGAATCTTGGTTGTCCACGCCGTGCCTTCGCGGCACTGTGTGCATTGGGCGCAGCTCTCGTGGGCATAGAAACGCGCCAGGCGCGCGATCTGGCGCGGCATCGACTGACGGTCATCGAACACGATGCATCCAGCTGAACCAAGCATGGTTCCCGCAGCCACCATCCCCTCGTAGTCCATCAGGGCAGATTCGGCTTCTTCCCATGTAATGATGGGGACCGATGATCCGCCGGGAATTACGGCTTTGATTTTTCGACCAGATCCGGCGCCACCGCACAGATCCTGCAGGAACTCGCCAAACGGAAAGCCCATCTCCACTTCGTAATTCCCGGGCTTCGCAATATTCCCGCACACGCTCCACAGCTTAGTACCCGTGGACTTCGGGTTGTCTGCGCGTGCCATTGCCTTGTACCACGCCGCGCCCTTGTTCAGTATGTGCGGAACGGCCGCAAGCGTCTCGACGTTGTTGATGGTCGTCGGCATGCCGAACAATCCGGACACCGCGGGAAATGGCGGCTTGATCCGCGGATTGCCGCGTTTGCCTTCCAACGAATTCATCAGCGCCGTCTCTTCGCCGCAGATATACGCCCCGGCACCCTTGTGGACCCATACATCCACCCGTTTGCCGGAGCCCATGGCATTGGGCCCTGTGATGCCGGCGGCGCGCGCTTCGGTGCAGGCCCGCTCCATAACGTCGAGCGGCTCGGTGAATTCGCCGCGGATGTAGATATACGCCGTCTCCGCGCCAATAGCGTGTGCCGCGATCGCGCATCCCTCGATCAACGCGTGCGGCGTCCAGCGCATGATCTCGCGATCCTTGAACGTGCCCGGTTCCGACTCGTCGGCGTTGCAGCAGAGGTAGTGAGGTTTTCCGTCGCCGAGCTTCATGAAGGACCACTTGAGGCCGGTGGGAAAACCTGCCCCGCCCCGGCCACGCAATCCGGACTCCTTCACGATGTTCTGGATGTCGACCGGATCCATGCCTAACGCTTTCGGCAACGCCTGATATCCTCCGCGCTGCTTCCACCCCTCAAGGGTGCGCGCGTCAGCAACGCCGTTGTGCTCGGACAGGACCAGGGTCTCGCGGGGATGTGGTGTGTGCGGATATCCCATGGCTCAGACTGAAGAAAACGAGGATGCAAACATCACGCGTATCGCGCAACGATGTCGGGGACCGACTCAACGGTCACCGATTCAAGAAAATCACTGTTGACCATTACGGGTATCGGAAAGCCGCATGCGCCAAGGCATTCGACTTCGATGACGGTAAACCGCCCATCAGCGGAGGTGACACCCAGTTCACCGCAGGCGGTGTGCTTGAGAAAAGCGTTCACGACATCCTCTGCCCCGCAGACATGGCACGGCGACGTGGTGCACACCTGAATAAAGTGTTTCCCCACGGGATGCTGGTGATACATGGTGTAGAACGTGACCACACCTTTGACATACGCCGGCGTTAAACTGAGGACGTCCGCGACCTCGGCCATCCCCGCCTCGCTGACCCAGCCGCGGGCTTCCTGCAGCATCCACAACGCCGGGAGCAGCACGGCCTGACGCGAGGGATACCGTGTCGTGAGCGCCTCGAGGCGCTCGCGCGCGGCACCGGTGAACACCGGCACGTGCGGCACATGATGGTCGTGCCCAGCCTTGATGGCAGCTGAGCCGGATGCAGAGGGGCCGTGACTCATACGTCAATCCTCACAGAGACTCGCATGTCGCGTCGGACGGGAGGCATCATCGGTCGATCTCTCCCATGACGATATCGATGCTGGCGTTGATCGCAATGACGTCGGACAGGAGATGTCCTTCGACCATGCGCGGAATGGCGGACAGATTAACGTACGACGGAGGACGAATCCGCCAGCGCACGGGCTTGGACGTTCCGTCGGAGACGAAATAGTACCCCTTTTCACCCTTGGGACTTTCCACCGCGACGTAACATTCACCCACAGGAGGCCGAGGACCTTCCATCACCTGCTTGAAGTGATGGATCATCGATTCCATTTCGCTCGTGGCTTTACTCTTCGGCGGAAGGATGACGCGTGGGTCATCCACATTGATCGGACCATCCGGGAGACGCTTCGCGGCCTGCTCAAGGATGCGAACGGACTGCCGCAGCTCTTCCATACGAACGAGGAAGCGGTCGTACACGTCGCCGGCCGATCCGACGGGAACGTCGAAGTCGTACGTCTCATAATCGAGGTACGGAAAATCCTTGCGCACGTCGTACGCGACACCGGCCGCCCGCACCATGGGGCCCGAGAGACCGCAGTTCACTGCTTCTTCGGCGCTGAGGGCGCCGATGCCGATGGTCCGTCCCACCCAGATCCCGTTGCGGGTGATCATCTTGTCGACTTCCGCGATCGTCTTCGGAAACGTCTTAATGAACCCGTTGAGCCCATCCATCCATCCGTCCGGGATGTCAGCGGCCATACCGCCGACGCGCGTGAGCGACGTTGTCAGCCGGGCGCCGATCCATGCCTCGAGCAGATTGTAGACACGCTCCCGTTCCTGAAAGGCCCACAGGAATGGCGTGAAGGCACCGATGTCGATGCAGGTCGTGCCAAGCCACACGAGGTGCGAGATGATGCGCGAAAGCTCCATCGCGATCACGCGAAGCACCTTACAACGCTCCGTACAGTCGATGCCGAACAATCGCTCCGCGCCTAACGCGAACGCGACGTTGTTCCCCGGAGAGTTGAGGTAATCTTCGCGGTCCGTCCAGGGAATAATCTGGTTGTATTGGCGATATTCGCCGATCTTCTCGAAGCCGCAGTGCAGATAACCAACGTGCGGTATGCAGCGAATGACCGTTTCACCATCCAGCTCAAGCACCAGCCGGAGCACGCCGTGTGTTGCCGGATGCTGCGGCCCGATGTTGATCAGCATGTGCTCGGCATCAAGATCGGGCTCGATCGACGGCGGTGGTTCAAGGGCCGTCACGGTGCCACCACCGTTGACGACCAGCGGCACACGCTGCGGCCGACCCTCAGCATCAAGGCCCGTCGTCGACAGCGCAACTTCAATCGTTCGTTTTGTGGCCACCGCTATTCTCCTGTCTTCTCGCCTTCGACGAGACGCTGACGCATCTCAGCCGGAAGGTCGTCGAATGCGTCAGAGATGGTCAGCTCCTCCATCGAGTAGCGCGCCTCCGGATTGGCGGCGAGTGCCTGGCGCATCTGCTCGGAGCGGGAGAAGCGGCCGCGCAATGGGAAATCCTTCCGCAGCGGATATCCTTCCTTGTACTGCTCCCACATGAGGATGCGGCGCAAGTCGGGATGGCCCTCAAAAACGATGCCGAACATGTCGTAGCACTCCCGTTCCAGCCAGTCAGCGCCGTTGTAGATGGACCACACGCTGGCCACCTTAAGCGGTGTTCCCTTCGGCAGTTCCGCCTTCACGCGAAGGAATCGACGAAACGGCAGTGAGCGCAGGTGCCACACGACCTCAAGGGGGACTTCCACGTCACGATACTCAACCGCAGTGACGTCGGAGAGATAGTCGTAACGTTCAGCTGCATCGTCGTGGAGCCAACGCACGATCTCTGTGACACGGGCAACCGGGATCACCACGGTCGTTTCTCCCCACATCACCTCGGAGCGCAGGACCGAGCCGGGGAACGCGGCCTCCATGCGCGCCACCGTCGGATTCATCTGCCCGCCGTGATGCGGCACACCATAGGGTGAACGCGGCGATGGAACAGAGGGATCGGCGAAACCAGGCAGTATCGGACTACCGCTCACAAGCCTGACCTCGTCTGGTGCACGGAGTTTCCGAACGGCTCAGAGAGTTCATCAATGACCGATGGCGGAATAAAGAGATTGCTTGTCGGGTCAGGTTCCATCTCGACGCGCAGCTGAGGATCATCCATGCGCTCACGCATGATTTTTTCCTGCAACATCATGATCCCGTAGATGAGACCCTCCGGACGCGGTGGACAACCAGGCACGTACACATCCACCGGAATGATCGTATCGATCCCCTGCGTCACCGCGTAGGTGTCGAACATGCCGCCGGACGAGGCGCACGCTCCCATCGAGATCACCCACTTGGGTTGCAGCATCTGCTGATAAATGCGACGTATGACGGGTGCCAGTTTGAATGGCACACGCCCGGCACAGATCAGGACATCGGCCTGCCGCGGAGAGAAAGACATCCGCTCCATCCCGAACCGCGCCAGATCAAATCGGCTCGCGGCGCTGGCCATGAACTCGATCGCACAACAGGCTGTGCCGAACGGCATCGGCCACAACGAGTTCGCCCTGCCCCAGTTTACCAGAAAATCCAGCCGAGTTGTCACCCAGCCGTCCTGTGTCGTCGGGTCTATAGTGACCCGCGACGTTGAAGATGGTGCGGTTAATGCCACTGTAACGCCCCCTTCTTCCAAACGTAGATGTAGCCGACCAAAAGGATCGCGATAAAAACCAGCATAAACGCCAGACCGACAAACGATGTCATGCCCGCCGGACATGCGCCGCCCACGAGTGCCGCGGTGCACGATAACTCACGGAAATAGACCGCCCACGGGATCAGGAACACCGTTTCGATATCGAATACGATAAACAGCATCGCCACCATGTAAAACTTGATGGAGAAGCGTTCGCGGGCGTCCCCAAGCACTGGGACCCCGGATTCGTACGGCTCATCTTTGATCGGCGCAGGACGGCGACGCTGAATCAGCGTCGACAACCCTACAATCGCGACCGCATTGATCGCGACGAACCCGAGCAGCATGAGTACTGGCAGATAGGTTCGATCCATTCGCCTCGGACTTCGTGAAATATTTCACTTGCACGCGCAGGAACGAAGTTATCCGCCCGTTCGACGAAGTGTCAACGGATGTCGTTTGTACGTGCGATCAGGGTTGAGGGGCTGATTTCGCCGGTTACCTTTCGCGCGGCCACGCAGGCATCGATACGCGCCTGACGAGTCCACTGCTCGGTCACGCCTGTGCCGACCCCTTTGTTAAATCTCCTTCGCCTACAATGAGCATTCAAAACGACCGCTGGATCATCGATATGGCGACCAACCACGGCATGATCGAACCGTTCGAGAGCTCCCAGGTGCGATCGGGGGTCATCTCCTATGGCGTGAGCTCGTTCGGCTACGACATGCGCGTGGCGAGGGAGTTTCGCATCTTCACGAACGTGTTGAGCTCGATTGTGGATCCGAAGGCCTTCGATCCCAAGTCATTCGTTGAGTTCGAAGGCGACGTGTGTATTGTGCCGCCTAACTCGTTCGCACTGGCCCGCTCTGTGGAATACTTCCGGATTCCGCGCGACGTTGTCACCATCACGGTCGGCAAGTCGACCTACGCGCGCTGCGGCATCATCACGAACGTCACGCCGTTCGAACCCGAGTGGGAAGGTCATGTAACACTCGAGATATCGAACACAACGCCCCTGCCTGCAAAGATTTACGCGAACGAGGGTATCGCGCAGGTGCTGTTCTTCAAAGGGGAGCAGCCGCTGATTTCGTACAAGGACAAGAAGGGGAAATACCAGGCACAAACAGGGGTCACGCTTCCCCGCATTTAACTGGGGCGGCAGGCACCAGGGCGACGCAGGCTCGACGTCTGGACAGGCAGATTCCGCTGGCCGCTGCACTCGACCGGTGTACGGCGTAGGTCCGCGAACGACCGTGGCGCGTGTTTGCCGACGATCGGACACACCGATCGTCGGCTTAACCAGCTCCCTTGCTTGAGGACTCCGGCGTTGCCGTCAGGGCCGCGAGCGCATAGTCCCGATTCATCTGAGCGATCGTGTCGATTGAGATGGACTTGGGACAAGCCTCCTGACACTCGCCAAAGAGTGAACAGCCGCCAAACGTTTCCAGATCCATCTGTACCACCATCTTGAGCGCCCGTCGGTAGCGTTCCGGCTGCCCCTGCGGTAGCTCACCAAGATGCGTCAACTTGGCGCCGGTAAACAGCGACGCCGAACCGTTGGGACAGGCAGCTACACAGGCGCCGCAACCGATACATGCTGCGGCGTCCATCGCCACGTCCGCCGCTTCCTTGGCAATCGGAATGGCGTTGCCGTCCGGTGCATTGCCCGTCGACACGGATACGTAGCCGCCGGCCTGGATAATCCGGTCAAATGCGGAGCGATCCACGCACAGATCCTGCAGCACGGGAAAGGCGCTTGCCCGCCACGGCTCAATGAGGATTGTGTCGCCATCCCTGAACGAACGCATGTGCAGCTGACAGGTGGTTGTGGCGCGCGACGGACCATGCGCCACGCCGTTTATCATCATGCCACAGGAGCCGCAAATACCCTCCCGGCAATCGTGATCGAACGCGATCGGTCGCTCACCCTGCATGGTCAGACCTTCGTTGACCACATCGAGCATTTCGAGAAAAGACATGTGCGGGCTGACGTCCGTCGCGGCATACGTCTCAAACCGGCCCTTTGCGTTGGCGTCGGCCTGACGCCACACCTTCAGCGTAATGTTCACTTGTACGACCTCGTCGCCAGCTGAACGTTCTCGAACTCGAGCCGTTCCTTGTGCATCACCGGCGCGCTGTCGGCACCTCGATACTCCCACGCAGACACGTGGCTGAAGGTGTCATCGTGACGCAAGGCTTCGCCATCGGCCGTCTGGTGTTCGGTGCGGAAGTGTCCACCGCAGGATTCCTCTCGGCTTAATGCGTCGCGGCACATCAGCTCGCCCAGTTCGAGGAAGTCAGCCACGCGCCCGGCACGTTCCAGCGATTGGTTGAGTTCCGGGCCGCTGCCGGGGACGTTGACGTTGTTCCAGAACTCATCGCGCAATTCCGGAATCAGCTGCAGGGCAGTCTGCAGCCCAGCTGCGCTGCGTGCCATGCCGCAGTTGGTCCACATGATGCGACCGAGCTCACGATGGAACGAGTTTACGGTTCGCGCGCCGCGGATGTTCAGCAGGCGCTGCGTGCGTTCGTGCACAGCGCGTTCGGCCGCGACAACTTCCGGGTGTGACGTGTCGACGGGCTCCAGCTTGTTGCTGGCGATGTAGTTGCCGACTGTGTAGGGGATTACGAAATAGCCGTCGGCCAGCCCCTGCATGAGCGCGCTCGCTCCAAGACGATTGGCGCCGTGATCGGAAAAATTGGCTTCGCCGAGCACATGCAGTCCGGGTATTGTGCTCATTAAGTTGTAGTCGACCCAAAGGCCCCCCATGGTGTAATGCACGGCGGGGTAAATGCGCATGGGAACGGAATAGGGATCCTCGTCCGTGATGCGCTGATACATCTCAAAGAGGTTCCCGTACCGTTCCTCAATCACGTCGCGGCCCACGCGCGCTATCGCGTCCCTGAAATCGAGATACACCCCGAGCCCGCCCGGGCCAACGCCCCGCCCCTCATCACATACTTCCTTCGCGGCACGCGACGCGATGTCCCGCGGCGACAGATTACCGAAGGATGGGTACTTTCGTTCGAGATAATAATCACGCTCTGCGTCAGGAATCTGATGCGGAGCGCGTGTGTCGTTCTGTTGTTTGGGGACCCATACCCGCCCGTCGTTCCGCAGTGATTCCGACATCAAGGTGAGTTTGGACTGATACTCACCGCTTTGCGGGATACAGGTCGGGTGGATCTGTGTAAAGCAGGGATTGGCGAAGTAGGCTCCTTTGCGGTGAGCACGCCAGGTTGCGGTGACGTTGGACCCCTTGGCGTTGGTTGAAAGGAAGAAAACGTTTCCGTATCCGCCGCTCGCGAGCAAGACGGCGTCTCCCACATGCGACGACACCTGCCCTGTCACCAGGTCCCGGGTCACGATCCCGCGGGCCTTGCCGTCGATGACGATCAGATCGAGCATTTCCGTGCGGGGATACATCGTCACCCCACCTTTCATGATTTCCTTCTCAAGTGCCTGATAGGCACCGAGTAACAGCTGCTGCCCCGTTTGCCCGCGGGCGTAAAAGGTGCGGCTTACTTGTGCTCCGCCAAACGACCGATTCGACAGAAGGCCACCATATTCGCGGGCGAACGGCACTCCCTGCGCCACGCACTGATCAATGATGTTGACGGAAATCTCTGCGAGGCGATAGGCATTGGCCTCACGTGCGCGGAAGTCGCCACCCTTCACCGTATCGTAAAACAGTCGATACACACTGTCGCCGTCGTTCTGATAGTTCTTTGCGGCGTTGATGCCTCCCTGCGCAGCAATGGAATGTGCACGCCGCGGCGAATCCTGAAAGCAGAAGCAGGAGACCTGGTATCCGAGTTCGGAGAGGGTTGCTGCCGCCGAGGCGCCGGCCAGACCCGAGCCTACCACGAGAATACGGTGCTTCCGCTTATTGGCAGGGTTCACCAGCTTCAGGTCGAACTTGTACCGTTCCCACTTGTCAGTGATCGGTCCCGCGGGTATCCGCGCGTCCAGCGTCATGGCACGTCTCCTGAGGCGGTCGGCAGGGGCTGCGACCCTTGAGTGCTTTCTTCATGCGATGGTGCCATGCGGACTTCCGCGGCCGGAAAAAGTCCGAGCGCAGCAGCAACCGGGACCGCAGCGAACCCGATCGAGATGAGGATCGCAAGGATCACGGAAATGTTGCGACTCCGTGGTGTGGGACTGTCGCGACGTGCGCCTAACGTTCGCCAGGAAGCCCAGAGCCCGTGGTACAAATGCAGCCCCAGCGCGGCGATGGCAACGAGATAGAACAGCACGGCCCACCAGCGGGAGAATCCGACGCGCAGATTATTGTACGGATCGAGATGAGTAAACTGTGGGTGCCAGATCCCGAACGTCATATCGGCGAGGTGAAACACGATGAACACCAGCAGTACGACGCCACCAACGCGCATCAGGCGCGATGCGACGGTGGACGTCTGCGGACGACGCATGGCATAATCCACAGGACGGCCTGCGCTGTTGCGGCGCGTCACCAGCACGGCCATCACCACGTGCGCCAACAGCAGGGCGACGAGCCCGGCGCGAGCAACCAGCAGGACCGGGCCGAGCGCCCGAATACCAACGGCGTATTCGTGCATGGCCTGCGCGGCACCCACCGGCTTGAACATCTGCAGATTGCCGAGCATGTGGACCAGTACAAATCCCAATCCGCCGATGCCGCTTAATGCCATCAACAGCTTCTTTCCAATAGCTGTTGACAGCAACGTACGCATGCGACCGACCGGTGGCCGTGCGCTCGCGGATGCTGGTGCGCTTGTGCTGCTCATGTGTGCTGCGGCGTAAGAAAGTGGGGGAACCGAGGCAGACGTCTGCGACGCATGCCCCGCTCGAACATTACGAGAGCTTGGACATCGGCTCGCGCACGGCGTCGGCGCTCTTGATCAATGCAGCGCGCTCGTCCGCGGTCAGTTCCACCTCGATGATACCTTCCAGTCCCTTGCGACCCAGTTTGCAGGGGACGCCGAGGAACAGGTCCTTCATTCCGTACTCACCTTCGAGCCACGCAGCACACGGAAGGATGCGCTTCTGATCAAAAACGATCGCCTCAGCCATCTGTACAGCGCCCGCCGACGGCGCATAATACGCCGAGCCGGTTTTCAGGAACTGCACGATCTCGGCGCCGCCGTTGCGAGTGCGGGTGACAATTGCATCAAGCGTGGCCCGATCCATCAGCTGCGTCACGGGAATGCCACTGACGGTGGTGTAGGAAATCAGCGGAACCATCGTGTCCCCGTGTCCACCCAGCACCATGGCCTGAATGTCACGCACCGAGACATCCATCGCCTCAGCGAGGAACGCGCGGTATCGCGCGGTGTCCAGAATACCCGCCATGCCGAGCACTCGCTCGCGTGGGAATCCCGAAGCTTTGCGCGCCACGTAACACATGACGTCGAGCGGGTTGGAGACGATAATCAGGATGGCGTTAGGCGAAACTTTCGCGATCTGTTCGGAGACCGACTTTACAATGCCGGCGTTCGTATTCATCAGATCGTCGCGCGACATGCCTGGTTTACGAGCGATACCTGCGGTGATGATCACCACGTCCGATCCGGCAGTCTCTTCGTAGCCATTCGTGCCGATGATGCGCGAGTCGAAGAGCTCAATGGGGGCCGACTGCCACTGATCGAGGCCTTTTCCCTGCGGCACGCCCTCGACGATGTCCACGAGTACGACGTGTTTTGCAAGTTCCTTTTCAGCGACACGTTGCGCAGTTGTCGCACCGACATTGCCGGCGCCAACCACGGTAATCTTGTTGACCATGAAAGGGGGGTATGTGAAAGAAGTGCTTCTGAGTGTCAATTGGTAAGCTATCGGTCGCACAAGCCAGCTTCAACACACCGGACATGACGTCCGTTATCCGCCGACCTGAGAGAGTGCGCGCAGACCGCCGGTCTGCAACTGGAGCAGGTTGTGCTCCTTGGGCTTTTCGCTCAGGGCTTGCCTGAACAGCGGTTCCAGCGGCCGCCCTTCCCGCAGCGGATCGCGAAGGTTGACCTCATGATCGCCGTAGAGGCAGGTGCGCAAACGCCCATCAGCCGTTAGGCGCACGCGGTTGCAGCTCCCGCAATATGTATGCGTCATGGGTGTGATCACGCCGATGGTCCCGGCGCCGCCTTCAAGCTGATGGTAGGCAGCGGGGCCGTTGCCCTTGGGACCCTGCACCGGCCGCAGTGCGCCGACGGTCGCAACACGTGCGAGAATCTCTTCGCTTGGCACAACATGGTCGAAGGTCAGGTGCCGCATATCGCCGACCGGCATCAGCTCGATGAAGCGGACGTGCCACGGACGATCGAGCGTGAGTCGTGCGAAATCCTCCACCTCGTCGTCGTTGATCCCGCGCATAACGACCACGTTGATCTTGATGGGACCAAGCCCGGCATCCTGTGCGCTGGCGGCTGCCGCGACCGGATCGAGACCCAGATCTCGTCGTGCGATGGCCACGATGCGATCGGGACGTAGCGAATCAGCGCTCATGTTGATGCGATCCAGTCCGGCTTCCCGCATCGGTCGAGCGAGCTGCGGCAGCTTAACGCCATTCGTGGACAGGGAAATGTCTTCAATTCCATCGATCGCACGCAGCATCGCGATGAGCGACACCAGATCGGGTCGGATCGTAGGCTCACCTCCCGTCAATCGCAGGCGCCGCAGTCCAAGGGGAGCCAACTGGCGCACGACCTCCTGGATTTCCTCGTAGGACAGGATGTCCTTCTTGGGCAACCAGGGCAGTCCCTCCTGCGGCATGCAATACACACAGCGGAAGTTGCAGCGGTCGGTGACGGAGATACGCAGATACTCAATTCCGCGCCCGAACTGGTCTTTGAGCACGATGGCGCTCATGAGAGAAGCTCCTTCATTGGACACCCTCAGCTTCGGCAGCAACCCGGGCGCGGGTCGGATCCACCCATTCGAGCGTGCCATCGGCATAGTGTTCGCGCTTCCAGATCGGCACTCGCTGTTTCAGCGACTCAATCACCCAGCGAGTGGCGTCGAGTCCCGGCGTGCGGCGCGCGTGTGAGAGGGCGATGACAACACTCGCATCGCCTAACGACAACTCACCCAGGCGGTGTTCGATCGCGATCGAACACAAACCGAATTGCTCAACCGCCTCTGCGGCGATCGCCCGCAGTTGATGCAACGCCATTGTTTCGTACGCCGAATACTCAATGCCGGAGACAGTCTGGCCGTCGTTGGTGTTCCTGACCGTCCCAATGAATACTGATGTGATTCCCGCATCGTGCGTAGCCACAAGATCAAGCAGCGCGGTCGTGTCGATCGGATGATTGACCAGGGCGAGGTGCATGTCAGCCTCCTGCGACGGGGGGGATGATTGCTACTTCATCCCCAGCGCTCACGACGTGGGAATCATCGGCGAACTCCGAGTTGACCGCGATCAGCGGCCTCGGCGGTAACGCGTGCGACGTGCGGGCACGCACAGCGGCCAGAACCTGGGCCACAGTGGAGCCAGCCGGGAGGTCGATGGTGATCGAGGACGAACCGATCGCTTCGGCGTAAGACGCAAAGAGGAGCACGTTGAAGCTCATACCCGAAGCCTAAGCATACGGCCTCTGGATCGCCACGCCACATCGCCACGCGGAGTCCGATCTACGCAGCAATCGTCGAATGGAGTGGCGCTGGTCACCGCGTGCGCTTCTCGCGTCGGCCATGCGAACGTGCTGCTTGTTGGGTGGTCACGAGAGCGCTCGACGTCTGCGGGCGCGCACGATGGACCGTAGCCCGGATCAATCCTACTCTTTTACCGGGGGGCCTAGGGGCTCGAGGTCTGCAACCATGGTTCGCAGCTCTTTGCTCGGCTTGAACACGGGTACAGGCCTCGCCGACACCTCCACGGGGCTTCCCGTTCTCGGGTTGCGCGCCATCCGCGTCTTTCGGTGTCGAATCTTGAATGTGCCGAAGCCGCGAACCTCGATGTTCTCCTGATCCTGAAGAGCCGCCTTGATCGCGTCGAGAAAGGAATCAACGACGCGAGCGCAGTCCTTCTTTGAAATCATTGGACCGGCCGTGCGAGAAATCTGATTTGTAACGCGCTCGACGAGGTCGGCTTTCGTCATTAACAGGGCCTCGAAAATGGGCGGTTCTGACACCCGTCTCGAGGGTCGAACATAGGCCGTTACCTGTTGTGTGTCAAGCGGTTGGGCCACTTCGGCTTGCGTCGCTTCGAACCGCGTTGATGAACTGTTTGAACAGCGGCCTCGCGTCGTGAGGACCCGGCGCAGCCTCCGGATGATACTGGACGGCAAACAGCGGCAGCGTTCGGTGCTTCAAGCCGGCAATGGTCTGGTCGTTGAGGTTCATGTGTGTCACCTCGAGGTCCGGTGCTCCAGGGATGCCCTCTTCGCTGCCCTGCACGGCGAAACCGTGATTCTGCGACGTGATCAGGACCTTTCCACTCTCCAGATCCTTCACCGGATGATTCCCGCCCCTGTGCCCGTAGGGCATTTTGACGGTGCTGCCACCAAACGACAGCGCGATAAGCTGGTGTCCGAGGCAGATGCCGAAACTCGGCACACCCTGCTCCGCCAGCTCGCGGATCGTTGCCGGTGCGTACGTGACAGCGGCGGGGTCGCCGGGACCGTTGGAGTAAAACACGCCATCCGGATTGTACTTCCTTATTTCGGACGCAGGCGTATCACTTGGCACCACCGTCACGCGGCAATCGTGTGCTTCGAACAGGCGCAGGATGTTTCGCTTGATGCCGAAGTCGACGGCGACAATGTGGTGCGGTTTGTCGGACGCTCCCCATGTGTACACGGTGTCCGTGGACGCGGCGCTCGCGAGGTCCAGTCCCTCCATGCTTGGCGCTTGCGCCAACTTCTCGCGTGTGGCCGAGCTCACCTCTGCGCCAGCAGCGATCACTCCCTTCATGACACCGGCGGTTCGCAAATGCTTCGTCAGACGCCGAGTGTCGACGCCGTGAAGTACTGGAACGCCGGCCTCGCCAAGCCACGTGGCCAGATCGCCAGTGGCTCGCCAGTTGGAATAGCTGCGCGAGAGTTCCCGTACGACCACGCCAGATACCTGAGCGGAGTCCGCCTCCGGATCCTCCTGATTCACGCCGTAGTTGCCGATCATCGGCGCGGTCATGACAACGATTTGCCCTCTGTACGACGGATCCGTGAACACTTCCTGATACCCGGTCATGGTGGTGTTGAACACCACCTCCGCCACTGTGTCGCCGATCGGTCTGCTTAGCCGCCCATGAAAAAGGGTCCCATCTTCGAGGAGAAGGAACCCTTTCGTGTCATTAAACAATGTCACTTGGCCAGGTCCTACTTGCCGGAAGGTGGCGTGGAAGGATTCGCGCTCCCGCCCGACGTGTCGGGGTTTACCGGAGTCAGCGGAATTGGCGGAGTCCCGGTTTTTGGTGCAGCAGGAGACGCCGTGAAGGGCTGATCAAGAATCGACGTCGGGGCGGTAGTGCGCGCGGACATCAACTGCATGACGAACGAGAGGGCCAGAAAAATGCCCCCGCCCCACCAGCTGACACGCGTCAGCAAGTCGCCGGCCTGCCGTCCGCCGATGAACGAGTTTTCTCCGCCCGTGCCGGCACCACCAAAGCTGGCGGCGATTCCGCCTCCCTTGGCGGACTGCATAAGGACGGCAGTGAGCAGGAGGAAACAGACGATGATCAGTATGACGAGCAGGACGGTATACATGCGATGCGGCCGTGGGGTCAGTTAGCCCATAAATGTGGCGAATCGACCACCCGAGGGGCAAGCGTTGGAAGGTGTTATCTCGTGCTGATCGGCCGATTTCACCTTACAGCGGGGTGTTTGCGATGGAACTCCACCCCTCGGCGTCGAGAGACGCGCCTCCAACGAGCAGCCCGTCAACCTCATCGGCGGCGAGGAGATCCCTGGCATTGCCACGATTGACGCTGCCACCGTAAAGAATCGGGATTGACCGACCACGTTCGCCGAGCAGGGAGACCAGCTCCTCTCTGATGACACGATGCACGGTGCTCGCGTCAGCAGGCGTTGCTGTTTTCCCTGTGCCAATGGCCCAGACGGGCTCGTAGGCGACGGCCGCGCTGGTGAAAGTCTGCGGATCGATCGCCGCGAGCGCGGCGCGCAATTGTCGAAGAACGACGGCTTCGGTGTTGCCGTTGTCGCGTTCGGGCAGCTGCTCACCCACGCATAACATGGGAGCGAGGCGCGCTCGGAGTGCTGCCGCGAGCTTCTTTGCCGTTTCCTCGTCTGTCTCACCGAAGACGTGTCGCCGCTCGGAGTGCCCGATCAGGACGACATGCGCGCCAGCGTCGCGCGCGATCGAGCTCGAGATTTCTCCGGTGAACGCTCCCTTGTCCTCCCAATGAATGTTCTGAGCGCCAACCATGATGTCCTGCCGGTCCCGGAGCGATTCCACGACGGCCGCGAGCGAGGCCGCTGGCGGAAAGAACACGACCTGACGATCGCTGTGTCGTGCGTACCGATCGAGGAAAGCTCGCATGAACGCACGGGCGTCTGTAGGTCCGTGGTTCATCTTCCAGTTGGCGGCGAACACCGGGCGTTTCATAGGGTGCGATCGTTGAGGGCGGCGACGCCGGGGAGCACTTTTCCTTCGAGAAATTCGAGAGACGCTCCACCGCCGGTTGAGACATGACTCATGGCGCCTTCGAGTCCCGCATCGGCGACAGCAGCAGCTGAATCACCGCCGCCGACGATCGTGGTTGCTCCGGCCGCGGTCGCCTTGGCCATCGCCTTCGCGATCGCAAGTGTTCCCGCATTAAAAGGTGGCGTCTCAAATACACCCATTGGTCCGTTCCACAGCACCGTCTTCGCCGACGCGATGGCCCGGCCGAACGACACCATGCTGTCGGGGCCGATATCGTACATCGCTTCATCGGCGGGTATTGCATCGCGAAGCACGGCGTGCGCTTTGGCACCGTCCTGCATGCTCGGGGCGACCACTGCATCGTGCGGTAACGTCAATCGCATCCGCGCACGCTCGAGCAGGGTCTCAGCCAGTTCAACACGATCTTCCTCGACCAGGGACTTTCCGGTTTCGAGTCCGAGTGCCCTGAAGAAGGTGCACGCCATGGCACCGCCAATGAGCAGTCCGTCCACTTTGGGAATGAGGGCCTCAATGACGTCGATCTTGCCGGATACTTTGCTGCCACCAAGAATAGCGATAAACGGTCGTTTGGGCTCACTGATGGCCGTGCCGAGGTACGCGAGCTCCTTATCCATTAAAAGGCCGGCAACGGCCGTGTCGAGATACTCTGTGACGCCCGCGGTTGATGCGTGCGCACGGTGCGCCGAGCCGAACGCATCGTTCACATACAGGTCGCCGAGTGCAGCAAAATCCTTTGCCAGCCCCGCATCATTCTTTTCTTCTCCCGGGTGAAAGCGGGTGTTCTCCATCAGCAGCAGTTCGCCGGCGGCCAGGGCCTGGGATCGGGCGATTGCCACCGAGCCCGTTGATTCAGCACAGAAGGCAACCGGTTGCCCTGCTACCGCAGCCAGCGCGGTGGCGACCGGTGCCAGCGAAAATTTCGGATCGGGTGCGCCCTTCGGTCGGCCAAGATGGGACAGCAAGACGACGCGGGCGCCACGCGATGTCAAATATTCCAGCGTTGGCAGCGCGCCGCGCAACCGCGTATCGTCGGTGACCTTTCCCGCATCATCGATCGGCACGTTGAAATCCACGCGCACCAGTACACGCTGCCCGCGTAACGACGCGTCGGGCAGGTCGCGAAGGGTCTTCTTTTTCATTGAGCTATCAATCAGGAGAGTCGCGAACCCATGTACTTGAGCAGGTCGAGGCATCTGCTGGAATAGCCCCATTCATTGTCATACCATCCGGACACCTTCACCATCGTTCCATCAATGACGTTGGTGTTCTTGCTGTCGAGGATGCAGGAGTGCGGATTCCCGATATAATCAACCGACACACACTCTTCCTCCGTGTATGCGAGCACTCCCTTGAGCGCGCCCGCTGCCGCCTTCTGGAAGGCCTCGTTTACTTCGGCGATCGTTGTACCGCGCTCCACTTCAACGGTCAATTCCGTGAGGGACACGTCTGGCGTGGGCACGCGAATCGCGATGCCGTCGATCTTGCCCTTGACCTCGGGAATCACAAGTGAGGTGGCTTTCGCCGCGCCAGTCGTCGTGGGAATGATTGAAACCGCGGCGGCCCGGGCACGTCGCAGGTCCTTGTGGGGCATATCGAGAATGGACTGATCGTTCGTATAGCTGTGAATCGTTACCATGGCGCCGTGCTTGAAGCCGAAGGCATCCCGGATGACCTTCACCATCGGAACGAGGCAATTGGTTGTACAGGACGCATTGGAGACGATATGGTGCGCCGCGGCATCGTATTTTTCGTGGTTTACTCCCATCACGACGGTGAGATCTTCACCCGTCGCCGGCGCTGAGATAATCACTTTGCGGGCGCCCGCTGTCAGGTGCTTGGCGGCCTCGTCACGGTTCGTGAAGCGCCCGGTGGATTCAAGCACAATGTCTACGCCGAGCTCTTTCCATGGCAGGGCCGCTGGATCTCTCTGGGCAAGGACCTTGATGGTGTCCCCATTCACGGTAATGCTGTCGTCCGAGCGTGTCACCGTGCCCTCGAACTGACCGTGTACCGAGTCGTATTTGAATAGATGAGCCAGCGTTTTGGTGTCGGTGAGGTCATTGACCGCTACGAAATCCAGACCGGGCATTTGCCCCTCTTTCGCCGCCCGAAGGACCTGGCGGCCGATCCGCCCGAACCCGTTGATGCCTATTCGAATTGCCATGTCGTGTCTGTCCCCGTGTGGAAAGCTGATCGCGCGGATCCTGCGCGCGACCAAACGTGATATAACCGAAGGTCCGGACGCCCACGCGAAGCAACGCGTCCGTGCATGCGTTCAGCGTAGCCCCTGTTGTCACGACATCATCGATCAAAATTACCGATCGCGATGTCAGCGACGATGACTTTCGGGGATCAGCGGTGAACGCTTTTGCAACGTTGTGCAAACGCTGTTCCGGTGTCAACAGAGTCTGAGACTGCGTAAACGCCGTTCTGGAAAGTACTTCTGTGGCGACGATGCACCGCCAAAGTGTGGCGAGATGCGTGGCGATCCGTTCGCTCTGGTTGAATCCTCGCTCTCGCTCGCGGGCCATCGTGAGCGGAACGGGAACGAGTACGACGCCCTCGAGATCCGGAATCAACGAGACGTCCACCCGAGCCATGTGCTCTGCGATGCCTCGAGCGATCGTGTGCCAGCCCGAGTACTTGAATGCGTGAATAAGGGCAGCCGCGGTGCCGGCGCTCGTCCACACTACTGAGCGCACCCAGCGGACCGCGCCGTGCATGTGGCCGCACCAATGACATTCGCCGGCGACCGGGTGTCCGCACCTCTCGCAGAGATCACCGTCGATCACTCCGATGGACGACCAGCATCGAGAGCACACACCGTTTTCGATGTCTGCGAGCTGCTCGCAGACGACACACGCCGTCGGGAGAACGAAGTCGAGGAAGGTGCCCCACCCTGTCGCCGCGAGTACGCGGGCGCGACAGATTAATTCTCGCGCGTTCCAGCGATGGCGCGCCGCATGGCGTCGATATCCGGCGTTCGTTGGAACCATCGTTGGAAAGCCAGCGCTCCCTGCTGAATCAGCATTTCCAGACCATCCGCCGCAACATGGCCACGTGCGCGTGCGGCGCGAACAAAGGCCGTGACCTCCGGACGATATGCGAGGTCCATCACGGCAGCGTCACGCGGAACCATGTCAAGCGAAACGGGGAGATCATCATTGTGCAGCCCAACGGGCGTGCAATTCACGACAAGTGACGCACCGCCGAGGAGAGTAGAAGGCGACTCGGCGCTGCTCGCGTGATCGGTGAACCGTGCCGCGAGTGCACGAGCGGCAGCGAGGCGTCGAGCCCCGATGCGGACGGTGGCACCAGGCCACCTGCTGGTGGCGGCGCACACCGCTGCCGCGGCGCCGCCAGCACCAATGCACGCCACCGTCGAGTCAGCTTTACGTATGCCCAGGGCGTCGCAGGCACGGTCGAAACCCATCACGTCTGTATTGTCGCCGATCAGTGCATCGTCCTCAACCCAAAAGGTATTGACGGCACCTGCAAACGTGGCCTCGACGGTCAACCGGTCGCAGAGCGCAGACGCAGCCACCTTGTGGGGAATCGTGACATTGCCTGCCCACCGCTCGCGCCGCGCTCGATGCAGCACGTCACGGAGGTCATCTGCTGCTACGTCCATGGCCTCGTAATGCTGCGCCATCCCTGCATCGCGCAGTGCGGCGTTGTGCATGCGAGGCGATAAGCTGTGCGCGACCGGAGTGCCCAACAAAACCAATCGCCCGGGAAGTTGCAGCACCCGGGTTACGCGGTCGGAAATTCGCCAGCGACGATGCGATCAAAGGCGCGGCGCACGTAGTGCTCCAGTGCGTCCGCCGTTTCGCGGTATGTCTCCAGATCGCCACCAAACGGATCTGATATTGTTCGCACCGCTCCTTCGGGGTCGGCATACGCCGTAAGGAGTATGGTCTTTCCCGAACCCCCCAGACGTTCAACGATGCCCTGCTGTTGAGGACTCATCACGAGAATCAGCGTGGACGCTGCCACCAACCCGGGGGTGAGCTGCTGGGCCTGATGCGATCTCAGGTCGAGCCGACGCTCCAACCCGACAAGCATCGATCCATCGGACGCTGGCTGTTTGTCCACCGCGTTTGTGCCAGCGCTGGCGACTTCGATAGTGAGCAGGCCACGTTCGACGATCTCCCGCCGACCGAACCCTTCGGCAAGAGGCGATCGACACGTGTTGCCGGTGCAGACAAAAAGAATGCGCGTGCGCGTTTCGGGGACCATAACGAAGAAAGTTAAGCGGAGGCTTGCGATCCTACGAGGCTACGCTGTTTCAACCTGTGCTCATGGAGGCATGTGTGCGGTCGCGTGGGACGTCCACATCCACGCAGTCAGCGGTCGCCCAGCAGCGAGGGTACGGACTCGCGCAGAATCCTGGCAGAGAGCGCACCAGGGCGGATGACCCTTGGGCGCGCACCTGAACAATCGACCACCGTTGATGGCGGGCTCGGTTCAAGTCTGCCACCGTCGAGCACGCGCAGCTCCCCGCGAGCGACCGCCTGCGTCCAATCAGCGACGACCTCCGACGCCGAGGGCGCGGTCGGCTGCCCGGGGCGATTGGCGCTCGTGCTGGTAATGGGATCGCCGTACGCTTTAATCAACCTGGATAATCCCGGGTGCGGCGTCCATCGAACGGCAACTCCTCCTTCGGGGCCCCGTAGACGATCCGGCACGCGATTGTTCCCGCCGGGCAACACCAGGGTGAGCGGCCCGGGCCAGTGCCTCGCTGCCAGGCTGGCCGCTGAAGGTGTGAGGTGCAGGTCCAGACGCGCCAGCATGTCGCTACCGCTAATCAGCAACAGGAAGGGCTTCTCCGGGGGACGCGTTTTCAGCGTGACGAGTCGTTCCACCGCGTCCCGATCGATGGCGGTACCAAAGCCGTAGACGGTCTCGGTCGGGTACGCTAACACAGCGCCACGCTGCAGATGAACAATCGTGCCATTCAACGCGGCCTCGACTTCGTCTGCGGACCAGAACGGGATTGCCTGCGGGGATGGCGTCATGGTCCGCCCAGCATCGCGGCTTCGGCGCGCGCGAAATCGGCCTCCTCCGTGATCTTGAGGGCCCGCTCGTCGCCACGAACGATCACCACCGGAAACCCCGCGGCCTCGCACAGCTCGGCGTCATCCGTGGCGTGGATGCCGCGTTGCCGACCCTCCAGATGCGCCTGCTCAATCATTGCGCGTGGAAACGCCTGGGGAGTTTGGGCTCGCCACAGCGGAGTACGATCAACCGTTCGGAGCACACGGCCATGCTCATCCACCGCCTTGATGGTGTCAACGACGGGGAGTGCCGCAATCGCGCAGTGGCCCTTGCGCGCTTCGGCGATCAGGGCATCAAGCGTGTCTGCCGATACGAAGGGACGCGCCGCGTCGTGAATCACCACGATGGTCGTCTCCTCCGGCAGGTCCTCAATGCCGTTTAATACGGAATCCATCCGCTCGCGCCCACCGACGGACACGAGCAGGCGATCCACATCACACTGAAAAATCCATGGCGGCGGATCGCCCGCAGATGAACGCGGGAGGACGGCGACCACCAGATTCACGTCGGACCTCCGATGAAACGCCTGCAGGCTGTGCAGCAGCATCGGCTTGCCGGCCACCCAGCGAAACTGCTTCAGCTCTGCGTTACCGGTGCGTGAACCGCTGCCGGCCGCGACGATGACAACTCCAACGTCTGCATCAGGCGCCCCCTGTACAAGATCGATCGGCGTCGCCTGCCGCGGCAGGTTACCCGGACTGCGCAGCCCTCCGTGATCGTCGGCATGGTGGTCATGTGACATGCCGGAACTTAATTGAACAACCGATCGAACAGGGCGCGGAGAGAATCGACGGGCACCACGCGGAGACTGCCGGCAAATGCGGGCAACGTGCCGCGACTCGAGACATAGGCCGTGTCAAAGCCCAGCTGTCCCGCTTCTCCCACGCGCCGTTCGAGTTGTGAGACCGGACGTATTTCACCGCCCAGCCCCACTTCGCCGATGCAAACCACACCGCTGCCTAACGGTCGATCATAGACACTCGACGCCAGCGCTGCCGCGACCGCAAGATCGCCCGCGGGCTCGTGCAAGCTGATCCCTCCGACAACGTTCAGGAAGACATCGAGGCTGGCGAACGACAGACCCGTGCGTTTGTCGAGGACCGCGAGCAGGAGCGCCAGCCGTCGGCCGTCGAATCCTGTCGCGACGCGTTGTGGAGTGCCAAATCCCGCCTTTGCCGCGAGCGCCTGCACTTCAACGAGCAGGGGTCGCGTGCCTTCAATCAGAGCCGCGGTCACGCTTCCTGATGCTCGCGCCTCTCGATCGCCCAGAAAGAGCGCGGAAGGATTATCGACACCGATGAGTCCGTTGGCCGACATCCGGAAGACCCCGATCTCATCGACAGACCCGAAACGGTTTTTTGTTGCGCGGAGCACTCGATGATCAGCGGACCCTTCACCCTCGAAGTAGAGCACTGTGTCTACGATGTGCTCCAACGTCTTGGGACCGGCGATTCCTCCTCCCTTTGTTACATGGCCAACCACCACAACGGCTGCCCCCGTGGACTTGGCGAATCGCATCAGTCGCGCCGCACATTCGCGTACCTGTCCCACATTGCCCGGCGCACCTTCGAGTTCCTCTGTGGCAACCGTCTGGATGGAATCGATGACCATGAGCGACGGTTTCACGTGCGCGGCGGTGGCCAGAATAATTTCAAGCGACGTTTCGCAGAGCAGCTGAACGTCGTCGCCCACCTGCAGACGCTCGCCTCGCATTTTGATTTGCAGCGCGGATTCTTCGCCGGAGACGTAGAGGACCGGCGAAGAGGCATCGGTGAGTGCGCCGGCCACCTGCAGCAGCAAGGTGGATTTACCTATGCCGGGTTCTCCCCCGACGAGTATCATGCTCCCCGGGACCACGCCCCCGCCAAGCACAAAGTCCAGTTCGCGGAGCCCGGATGTGCGACGCGCGGTGCGCGTGCTTTCCACGTTTCGGAGCGACACCACGCTCCCCGCCTCCTGCGCGACCGATTGGCGCGCGCCCTTTGTCTTGCGAGCACTGCTTTTGGCCGGGAGCAGCTCCTCCACGAGCGTGTTCCAGCCGCCGCACACGTCACAGCGACCCTGCCATCGCGGGTAGTCGGCCCCACAATCCGAACAGCGGTGAACCGAGCGGGATTTCACTCGGCGCGGCGCGTCATGTTGTCGAAGCGCGTGTAGCGCTTGTGGAAGTACAGTCGAATCGTATCTGTCGGGCCGTTGCGCTGTTTACCAATGATGACTTCAGCCAGGCCTTCGAGCGGCGTTCCGTCGGCAAGTGCACGCGGCTCGCCACGTTCATCGTGGGCGCCTTCGTAGTACTCCGGTCGATACAGGAACATGACCACGTCGGCGTCCTGTTCAATGGCGCCAGATTCACGAAGATCCGAAAGCTGCGGTCGCTTGCCTTCTCCGGCGCGTTGTTCCGGCGCGCGGGAGAGCTGCGACAAACAGATTACGGGGATTTCCAGCTCGCGTGCCAGAATCTTGAGCGATCGCGAGATGTAACTGATTTCCTGTTGCCGGTTCTCGGAGTCTGACGGGCCGGCGATAAGCTGCAGGTAGTCAATGATGATCAACCCGACGTTGTTTTCCGCCTTGAGACGTCGTGAGCGCGAGCGGATTTCGAGCGCCGTTAAGCCGGGGGTGTCATCGATCCAGATCGGCAGTGAGCCCAGGATACCGGAGGCTTTGCCGAGATTGCGGAAATCGTCCTCGGTGAGCTTCCCGCTGCGAAGCTTCTGCGCGTCCACCCATCCTTCGGCCGCCAGCATACGGGTCACCAGCTGTTCGCGCGCCATTTCCAGTGAGAAGACCGCGACGGCTGTGTGTCCGAGATAGGCGGCGTTCTGGGCCACATTGAGGACAAACGCGGTTTTTCCCATGGAGGGTCGCGCGGCAATAATCACCAGTTCAGACGGCTGGAAGCCCAGCGTCAATTTATCCAACTCGGTGAAGCCTGAAGGCACGCCGGTGACGTCTTCGCCGTGCTTGCTGAGTTCCTCGATGCGCTCCATCGCGTTCCAGAGCAACTCCTTCATGCGATGGAAGCCTTCCGATTTGCGCGTCTGATTAATCTGGAAGATCTTCTGCTCGGCCTTGTCGAGCATGTCGGCGGCTGTGGACTTTCCCTCGAACGCTTCCCCGACGATTTCGGTGGACGTTTCGATCAGTCGACGCACCATCGCCTTCTCGCGCACGATACGCGCGTGGTACTCCACGTTGGCGGCCGTGGGGACTGCGTCGACGACCTGCAGGAGATAATCCTTGCCACCGACGGCATCGAGTTCGCCTCGGCGACTCAATTCGTCCGCCAAGGTCAGGACATCGACCACCGATCCACGTTCATTGAGTGCGAGAATGGCGCGGAAAATGCGCCGATGGCCCTCGCGATAAAACATCGTGTCGTCCACGAATTCGGCCGCACGCACAATCGCGTTGCGGTCCATCATCATGGCCGAAACTATGGCTTGTTCGGCATCCTCACTGTAGGGCGGACGACGATTGCGGTACGGATCACCGCCCGAGGGCGTGGTCAAGGATTCGGCGAGCGAGTTGGACATCTTCCCAGGTTGGTCGCTTCCACGACGGGTTGCGCAGCAGGGCAGCCGGATGATACGTCACGATCAACGGGATGCCGTGGTAGCGGTGAATCTTGCCGCGGAGTTTGCCGATTGCGTCTTTCGACTGCAATAGTGTTTGCGCCGCAAATGTGCCGACCGCAAGAATAACTTTTGGTTTGAGCAGATCCAACTGGCGCAGAAGAAACGGACTGCAGACCTTGACTTCTTCGGGTGTCGGGTTGCGGTTTCCCGGGGGCCGGTGTTTGAGGACATTGCAGATAAATACGTCGTCCCGGCTTAATTGAATGGCGGCGAGGATTTTCGTCAGCAGTTGACCGGATCGTCCCACAAACGGTTGGCCCTGTTCGTCTTCGGACGCGCCGGGGGCTTCGCCGACCACCACAAAATCCGCGTCGGGGTTGCCCTCTCCCGGGACCGGGTTCTTCGCCAGGGCGCCTAACGAGCAGAGCCGGCAGACCCGCACCGCGTCCGCCAGATCGGTCAGCGAGGCGTACACCTCGTGCTTCGCGAACAACTCACGATCAGATGAACCCACAACGAGCCCGGTCGGCACCTGGTCGAGCGGAACCGTCGCATGACTCTCTCCCGATTTTGGCTCAGGGCCGGGCGTCGAGGCGGCCGGCCCCGGCTGCTTACTTGCCTCGCCACCGGGGACGGACGAGAGCACCTCGCGCCAGTTTCCGCTCGGGGTTGCTCCGGACCTGTCGCGCTCACTCGGCACCCGTGGTCGGTCCGGCGTGTCATCCCCGCGTGACTCACGTCGCTCAGCTGCCGATTCACGCACGCTTCCCGGCCTCTGCGAGTCGCGCCGGGATCCCTCATCGCCGGATTTCGCCGATTTTGCACCGATGATGCCCATCACATCCTCCACCGTTAACTGGTCGAGAACGAGTTCCGATTCACCCATGTCCCGGCGTTGTTCGAGATACCGCCTCAGCTGCTCGTGTGCGCTCATGTGAAAAGCTCCTCGACGCGATCGCAGATCGCCTCGGCAACGTCGCTCTTCGGCATCAGGGGCAGCTCAACAACGCGCTCGTCACGGCCCATGATGGATACCCGATTGGTCTCCACTTCGAAACCGGCCCCTGGTTCGGTTGCACTGTTCATCACGATAATATCGAGTGCTTTGCTGTGCAGTTTTTCTCGCGCGTGGTCGACCATGTGCTGTGTCTCCAGCGCGAACCCCACAACAATACATGTCGCAGACCGCAGGCTCCGCGTCGCAAGGAGAATGTCCGAGGTGGGCGTGAGTGCAATGGACGCCGGTGCTCCGCTCTTCTTGATTTTATGGACTGAGACGTCGGACGGAGTGAAGTCTGCCGGCGCTGCCGCCATCATCAATACGGACGCATCCGGGAGCACCTGTCGTACCGCCTCCTCCATCTGTGCGGTGCTTTCAACGCGCGTGACCTGTATCCCTCTTGGAATCGGCAGTGAAATCGGACCCGTAATCAGCTGCACCTCAGCGCCGCGCTTCCATGCCGCGGCGGCGAGAGCAACTCCCATCCGTCCACTGGATCGGTTGGAAATAAAGCGGACCGGATCAACCGCCTCCCTGGTCGGACCTGCGGTCACCACCACTTTCCGTCCCCGCCAGCGCCCGTTGACTCCAAGGATGCGCGCGGCGTACGACACGATTGTTTCAGGTTCGGGCATCCGTCCGGGACCGATGGCATTACCTTCGGCCAACGGGCCCGTGTCGGGCTCAAGGACGTGGTAACCGAGTTCGCCGAGATGAGCGGCATTGTGCCTGGTCTGCTGATGTGCCCACATGCGATCGTTCATTGCCGGGACCAGCAGCACCGGTGCATCGGTGGCCAACAGGCATATCGTCGGAAGGTCATCGGCCTGCCCCGTCGCGGCGCGCGCCATAAAATCCGCCGTTGCCGGAGCCACGATCATCAGATCGGCGCCCTTTGCCAGCTTAATATGATCGAGGGCGTGGCCCTGCTGCACCACGGCCGTGTGAACCGGTCGCCCTGTGAGTGCCTCGAAAGTAACCGGTCCCACGAATTCCTGTGCGGAGCGACTCAGAATCACGTCGACAGCCGCACCAGCCTGCGTCAGCAGCCGCGCCAGAAAGGCGGACTTGTAACTTGCTATTCCGCCGGTAACGCCCAGTACAATGCGACGGCCGTTAAGCTGGCGAACGGTGAACTACTCCCCGCGCTTTCGCGAAGTCAACTTGTATTCCACGTCCCCGGCTGCCAGCTCTTCCATCGCACGCGTTGTCAGCTTTTTCTCACGCAGTGCCGAGCGATCCCTCGGAAACTCGTTCAACACACGCGCGTACTTTGCCGCGATCAGAACACCTAAATACTTGTTCGCCGAGTGTGACGTTAATTCATCGGGGGTAAAAACTCGCATGCTGTTACTTAGCTCCCAGAGAAGACTGCGTAATGTGCCGATTCAACTCACCCATCAGTGTGTCGATTCGTTGTGACAAACCCTCCAACCGACGATGCCGCACCGTCTCTGCGTCGACAATTGAAGACAACTGGCGATATGCGGATTCGAGGGCATCGTTCACGACCACGTACTGGTACTCGCCGATGGAGGCCAGCTCGGCCCGCGCCGCGATCATCCTGCGCTCCCGAGCTTCTGCCGATTCGGTTGCCCGCCCTGACAGTCGTCCAATGAGGACGTCCGCAGAAGGAGGCAGTAGGAAAACTAACACCGACTCAGGGAAAGCTGTGACAAACTGGCGAGCTCCCTGAACGTCTATGTCCATGACGACGTGTCTCCCGTCCCGGAACACCCGCTCCACCTCGCTCTTGAGCGTGCCGTACAGATTGCCGTGTACATCCGCGGATTCGGCGAAAAGAGCCTTGGCCCTCCGATCGAGGAACTCCGCGGTGGAGAGGAAATAGTAGTCCTTCCCGTCGACCTCTCCGAGCCGGGGGGTGCGGGTGGTGCATGAGATCGAATAGCCCACGTCCTGACGCCGTTCGATCAACAGGCGTGCCATCGTGGTCTTTCCACCCCCGGAGGGAGACGAAAGGATCAGGGGAAATGGATTCACTCCAGATTCTCCACCTGTTCCCGCATGCGCTCCAACTCCTCCTTGATGACCAGGACGGCCCTGGTGACCGTCACGTCGTTCGCCTTGCTGCCGGTTGTGTTCGTTTCCCGCAGCATTTCCTGAAGCAGGAAACCCAATCGCTTGCCTACCGGCTGTTCGTCGTGGGAACCAAGTGCTTCGTTGAACGCGACGCAGTGCGAGGCGAACCTCGATATCTCCTCCTGCACATCCAGGCGCTCAGCCAGCAGCGCCACTTCGAGTGAGAGCCGCTGCTCGTCGATGGTTGCGTTGCCCAGCAACTCCCCCACCGCGGTTTGCAACTTGTCTCTGTGTTGAATGACTCGCAGTGGCGCTCGCTCAGCGATCGTCGCCATTTCGCCCTCGATCACCTGCAGTCGGTCGCGAAGGTAGGTCGCTAATCGCGCCCCCTCATCGGTGCGTGAACTGATCAGCGCATCCGACGCACGCGCGACGATATCAATCAGGCCCGCGGAATCGTCAGGAGACGCCTCGCTGTCCTGCGAGAAGACGTCGGGCATCCTCAGGATGGTCGCCAGATCGACGCCGCCGGCCAGAGCATGCCTGTCAGTTAGCGAGCGCAGCATGTCGACGTAGGCTGCGACCTTCGCCTCGTTGATCGCAGGAAGCGCCCCTTCGGCGCGCTCGATGCGTGCGGACAACGCGACATGTCCGCGTGGCAACTTTTTCTTGAGCAGCTCGCGAACTTCGTGCTCCCATCTGGAAAACTCCAGTGGCAGCCGAATGGTGGAGTTGAAGAAGCGATGATTGACCGATCGCAGTTCAACAGCCACGCGCGAGGCGCCTAACGGTCCTTCGGCCGCGCCGAAGCCGGTCATGCTACGTATCATATGAAGCGGGCCAAGCTATTGCCGCACAACAACCTTGTCAATTGAACGCGAGCACCTTCTAGTTGAAAAAGCGCCATCGGACGCCATACAGCTGAATCGGCCCGCCGTTGAGATACCCGGGGACCCACTCATAACTGTCCGCGAGGAAATTGCGGAACTGATAAAATAGGGTGGCGTCGATCAGGCGGATCTCAAGCAATGCACCCAATGAACGCAGCTCGGTTGACCGCAGGCTATCCGGAGTGGCGCCCGAAATCGGGAAGAGTGCCTTGCTGCGATAGTCATGCGTCACTGCGGCTCGAATGTGCAGGTTGCCGGACGGAAATCGCGCCTTCATGTCGCTGTCGACGTACAGCACGGATCGCGTTTGGTACTGCGGTCGAAACGCGGCGGGCGAGTTCCAGCGCGTCGCGGAGACATCTATACCGACGTCCTTCCACACCTTGCCGCGAACGGTAGCGAAATATCCGCTCACTTTGCCTTCTGCAGCTGCAGTAAATCCGGTGTCGAAGAGCGCGGGTGCGATAAGTGTAGCCCCTGCCCGCTGCATCGCACCGGCGGTGAGCCAGGTGCGTCCGAGGCGAAGACCGGCCTCCCCTCGCACCGTGCGCTGGGCATTGAGGAAAAGAGTGTCGCCGCCTACCTGAACTCGTGAGATGGCCCCTGCGAAAGAAAGGAAGGGCAGCGGTCGCAGCGCCCCCATGCCCTCGATGGTGCGCACGCCAGGTCTGTTGTCCTGCTCGACCATGACCGCGGCGGATGCGAACCGCGACTCGTAGGCGGCCCGCGCCATTGGGGCCGTACGTGACAGCGAATCTCCAAAGCGAGACCGCGCGGTAAACGAAAGGGACAGCGGGCCGCGATCCCAGCCAAGGGCCGAGACGAGCTGCCGCTGAGAAATCTTGCGGAACGTCGTATCGTTACTGCGATCGGGGTCGACCGAACCCGCAGCATTGCTGGTGCTCAGCAATGCACTTTGTTCGTGGGCGAAGCGCCCCGCAGTAAACTGCGCCCAGAGGCCACGCGTCGTGTCTGAATAAGCCACACGCGCATACGCTTCCTGGAACTTGGCATCGATGGGACGCAGTGCGGCGCGATTTGGGGTGGACCGTGACCGTGCCTGCGCGGTGCGCTCGCGGCCGGTATTGGTCGCCGCGATGTCGAAGGCGAACGGGCCACGTGCCCAACCAAATCGGCCGAACAGCGAGAGGCCATCGCTGTCGCCGATATTGCGCGGGTCCCGCGTAGACGACTGCGACGCGCCGACCTGCAACGCTTGTCCGCCGCGAAAGCGCCGCCCGAAGAATCCTTGATACAGGTTCGTCTGCAAATCGCCGGATGAGACATCCACCCGCGACACCGGTGTCAAAGTCTGGACGCGCCATGATCGCATGTAGATACGGACTTCTGCCGCTGAACGTTCAACGCGCACTTCTTCCAGAGTCCACAGCTGAACGAATGACAAATCCACGATGCCGCCGTTCCGCGGATCGATCGCGTCCATTTCCATCCCATCAAGAAAGAGCCGTACCCGGGTAAAGTCGCCCATGAAGGCGGCCTGTTCCGGCGAACGAATCCATCCGCTACGGAACACGGAAAGGCCCGGGACGTTTTCAATCAGGTCGCCCACGGTGAGGTTCCCCCAGTCGACGATACGATCCCGATTCCAGATCCACCGATCGCGATCGATCTCCATGAGGCGCGGCATTTCCGCCGCCGGTGTGGGTAGCTTAATGGTATCGGCGAGCTTTCGCTGCTCCGCAATGACACGGAGGTCCTCCCGCATCAACGAATCGGCAATCAGGCTGTCCACACGCGCTCTGGCCAACGAGTCGCGCCGCGCCACTGAGTCCGGAGGCTCCTGGGCACGCACGGGTGTGGCAAGCAAAACGGCCCCGGCAGCAAGGCCAAGGCCGACGATGCGTCGCAACGACCTAACGACGGTCAGCCCGCCCTCCGGCGCACGAACTCCACGAAGGTTCCGACCGGTGTTCCCGTGGAACCCACCGGCATCGTCGGAAGATCGGCTTCCGTATAGGCTGTTCCCGCGACATCGAGGTGCACCCACGGATAATCCACAAACTCCTTGAGGAAGGCCGCTGCCGTAATCGCACCGGCACCGCGCCCTCCGATATTCTTGATATCAGCAAATGATGACCGGATCAACTCCTGATACTCATCAAAGAGCGGAAGTTGCCACGCGGGCTCACTCGCGGCCCGAGCTGCGGTCACCACTTCCTGTACCAGCGCGTCATCGTTGCCCAGGGCGCCGCTGGCCACACTGCCAAGCGCGACCACACAGGCGCCCGTCAGCGTGGCGGCGTCGACCACAGCTGACGGCGAGAACTGCTTAATGTAGTGGAGCACGTCTGCCAGCACGAGCCGACCCTCGGCGTCCGTATTGATGACCTCAATAGTTTTGCCGGAGGCCGCCGTGACCACATCTCCCGGCTTAACAGCCGTTCCTGACAGCATGTTTGTCGTGCTGCCAATTGCGCCGATCACGTTGATGCGAAGGCCAAGGCGCCCAATCGCCTCCATCGCCCCGAGCACTGCGGCGGCCCCGCACATGTCGAACTTCATGAATTCCATGCGATCCGCCGGCTTAATGGAAATTCCGCCGGAATCGAAACACAGGCCTTTGCCGACCAGAACAATCGGCTTCTGACTCTTTGGTCCCTTCAGGTGCTCCAGGGTAATCAGCTTGGGATCCTGCGGTGTCCCCTGCGCGACGGCGAGGAAGGCACCCATCCCCTGTCGTTCCATCTCTTTGCGGCCAAGCACCGTTACCCGCATTTTGTGCGCAGTGCCGATCGTTTTCGCGGTCTCCACAAACGTGTCGGGGGTGCAGACATTGCCCGGCATGTTGCCGAGACGCCTCGCCAGCGCATACCCCTCACCGATCGCAACCCCGGCTTTTACTGCCGCCGCCATGACCTTTGCGTCATCAACCAGCAGATCGCAGGCGGTGAGCGGATCACGCCGCTCGTTTTCCGGCGGTGGCGTTTTGAGATCCGCGTACTCCCACGACCCGAACTGAACACCAACAGCGACCTGCTCCACTTCCTCGGCACTCATGCCGTTGGCAACGATCGTGAGCGAGCCAACTCCGGACTTCTGCGCCATCCGCCCGGTCAGGGTCGCGGCACGCCGAAGTCCGGCCGTTCTGTATTTGGGGCTCCCTATGCCGACGAGGACAATACGCCCGGGCCCGCTCCCGGCACCGACGAGATGCAGGGTTTCGTCTCGAGCTCCACGAAAGTCCCGCCGCGTCAGCGTGCGCTTGAGTGCACCGCCCAGAAGTTTGTCGAGGTCCTTCAGATTAGCAGGAAGACTTTCACCCGTGCCGAGGAAACACGCCAGCAACGGTGTCTTGAACGACTCGGGGCGACCCGTGTGAAGGGAGATCGAAGTGGACATGAGCATGTAAAGGAGGAACGCTGCAGTACAAAGAAAACGCACTGCGCTGAAATGCAATCCGTAAAGCTAAGCCCGCCTGTTGGGATGCAGCAAGCCGTCGACGCGCTACGCCACGCGATCGGGGAGCGGTTCTTTGCGCAGGAATGCCTCGATATTGCGCACGGCTGACCATCCCATCGCCTCCCGACTCTCAATGGTGGCACTGCCCAAGTGTGGGAGCGTGACTACCTGAGGGAACTGGAGCAACGACGCGTGCACGCGTGGCTCTCCATCGTAGACGTCCAACGCCGCGCCGCCGAATTTACCGCCCTCCAGTGCGGCGATGAGTGCCGCCTCGTCGACCACATCGCCCCGGGCGGTGTTGATCAGAAAGGCGCCGGGCTGCATCGCGTCGAACTCGGAGGGGCCGATGAGATGACGGGTCTCCGCGGTGGCCGGGCAATGGAGACTTACAAAGTCCGACTGTGACAACAGCTCGCGCAGCTCGGGGACATAACGAGCTGCGGATGAATGTTCTGCTTCCGGCGACGCTCGGGTGCGTGACGTATACAGGACGTTCATACCAAAGCCGTTGCAGGCTCTGCGCGCCACCGCCTGGCCAATGCGCCCGAAGCCTACGATTCCCAGTGTTTTGCCAGACACCCTGCGCCCGAGCAGATGCGTGGGACGCCACCCGGTCCAGGCGCCG
Source organism: Gemmatimonadaceae bacterium (assembly GCA_041749115.1). Classification (GTDB taxonomy): domain Bacteria; phylum Gemmatimonadota; class Gemmatimonadetes; order Gemmatimonadales; family Gemmatimonadaceae; genus JBGTBX01. Next base: position 9,214 of record JBGTBX010000093.1, on the reverse strand, counting down.
CGCCGCAGTTCGGCATTGCCTTCCCAGGCCCGTCGTGCCACGGCGAGCATCAGCAGCATCGTCAGGTCCGCGGTATCCTCGGTCAACACTCCCGGCGTGTTGGTGACGGGCAACCCGATGCGACGTGCCGCTGCGAGGTCGATATGGTTGTACCCTACGCCGAAATTTGCCAGCAGTTTAACGGATCGGGGCTGCGCGTCGAGTACCCGTGCATTCAGCGGATCGGTCAGCGTGCAGAGCAGGATGTCTGCATTGGCCATCGCCTGCGTCAGCTGTTTTTCATCAAGCTGGATATCGTCGCGATTGAGCTGGGCGCCCCACGTGGCCACGAGATGGTGTTCGATGGCGTCGGGCAATCGACGGGTAACGATGATCCGCGGCGGTTGGTCCACTGTGGCAGGTCAGCGGGGAAAAGGCGACGGCGCACCGTAGGCGGTGCGCCGTCACATCACAACAAATGCCCAGGACGAGACTCGAACTCGTAAGGGCCTAAGCCCGGCGGATTTTGAGTCCGCTGCGTCTACCAATTCCGCCACCCGGGCGACGCTCGGATGACGCTACCGGGATGCTGCCCCGGGTTCAAGGGGGCGCCAGTGTTATCGCTGAGATCCGGGGCGGCGCGTTGGTGGAGTGTCGTCTCCAGGACGCCTCGGCCGACGCGTGCCGTCGTTCCCGGCTTCGCGTCGTTCCCGCGCGTCCTCCATTTGGCGACGCAATTGCTCCTGCAGTCCCATATGCATCGCCCGCTGATGCGGCGACAGAAAGCCGGCCAGCTCGCGCTGCTCTGATTCGAGCAAGTCGACCCGCTGTTTCTGCAGTTGAATGGATTGATCGATCAACTGCGCGATCAGCGCCTGATCCGCTCCCGTTTTCTTCACCATTTCCCTGCGCAGGTTCAACCGGACATCCCGCTCGCGGCGGATCAGCTCAAACTTGCGCGCGCCCAGACGCTGTTCGACGGTCAGCAGTTTATTGATCTGATCGTCTGTGGCGTTCAGTCGTTCGCGGACAACGGTGCGAAAACGCTCACGGAAGCGCGCCTCAAGGGCCGCACGATCCTGCGACGAATCGCTTCGCGCACCTGGCCGAGACTTCCCGTCCGCGCGCCTGCCCTGCGCGTCTGCCTGGACCGGTCCCGCGACCGCACCCGCGATCAGAACCATCAACACAAAAGATCGTAACATCAGTTCCCTCCCTCAGTGACGCCAAAGCGGCGCGCTGCAGCGTCAGGTTCCGCCAGCGGAACGGATTCCAGCGATTCCATCGATCCGATCAGCATCTCCAGGTCCTCGTCCTCCAGATCCGACAGCGATGAGCCGTTGCCTGCGGTCGGCGCCATCACACCACGCGGAGCCCCCGCCTCGACGGCGATCTGCGCTGACGAATCGCTGATTAATGAATCAGGAAGTACGGATCCACCGTTCACGTAGGTACGTAACGTGGGCAGCGACAGTCCGCCTAACACAATGACTGTCAACGCCGCGGCCATACGCCACGGGGAGACGAGCGACCGCTGGCGACGCCCGCGCTGCACGGTTTCCGGTCGCGGCAACGCAGCCACAATCGAGGCGATCCGGATTTGGGGCACCGTGCGCGCCGAGAGCGTCTGTCGCGCAGTGCGCAGCAACTCAAGCTGCTCGCTGCAATCACTGCACACGTTCAGATGTGCCTCGATCGCGCCATGATCCTCACTGGTCAGCGCGCCATGCAGATACTCAGGCAGCTGCTCCTGCATAACGATATCGCGGCACTCAGACATACAGACTCTCCTTGACGATGCGGAGTGCATTGTGATAGTGCACGCGCGCTGCTCCTTCGGAGGTCTCAGCGACCTCAGCAATTTCCTTGTACGACAAGCCATCGCTCACCCGCAGGCGAAACACCTCTCGCTGCGTAGGCGACAGTCGCGCGATGGCATCCCTCATCTTTTGTTCCGATTCATTGGCGATCAGCCCATCCAGGGCGTTGTATTCAGATACAGCATCATTTTCTTCCACGGTCTGCTCGTCCCGCCTTCTCCGCTCTGCGCGACGCGCGTCGAGAATGAGTCGCCGCGCAATCGTGAAAAGCCACGTTCTGAACGCAGAATCACCTCGAAAGGACTCCAGCGACCCAAATGCACGAACGAACGTGTCCTGCACCATTTCCTGGACGTCACCGCGGAAGCCCTGACTCGCTACGAACCGCGCCAGCGGATTAGCATGGCGTGTGACGAGCGCTGTTGCCGCCCGTTCATCGCCGCCTAGCCAGTCAGCAATCAGCCCGGCGTCGGTCGTTTCGTCTGCCGCGTGATCACTCTCTGTCATCAGTTCTCACAAGGTTCGACGGGCACATGCAGGAAATGTTAACCGAAGCAGTGCCAGATGCAGGATTCCCGCCGCTCGAAACGCTCTGCGGCGTGCGAGACGGCGCTCCTGTCATATGTTGTGACCGATCGGGACACTCAGTTTCGGGATGCGAACCTCGCTGCCGGCGCATGGCCTGCAGACGCTCCGCTGAAGCCGATCAGGCGTGCGGCCGCGGTCCCTGAGGCGACGATCATCTGTCGCAATGAGTCGTCGGTCTGTGCGCGCCGGAGGAGTGCCACCAATCCCCAATTCACACCTGCCTGGTACGATCCAAGCGATATCCCACCGCTCGTGGCCAGCGCGACCCGCGCTTCACTCTGATCGCGCGACGTGGGCGGAGCCATTTCAGCTGCGGTGGTCGCCGCGGTTCGACTCGAACGTGACCCGGTGGCCGGCATCGCTCAGCGCCTGCACCGCTTCTGCTAAGCTATGGCCTTTGACGAACAGATAATCGGTGTCGAACGAACTGAAGGCGAGAATACTGACTTTGGCCTCGGCGAGAGGGTTGAGCACCGACGCCAGCACGCCCGTGTCGGTAAACGGATGCGTGCCATCGAACGCAATGAGCCTCCATCCGCTTTCCCGCCGCGGTGAAGCCAGAGCGATGCCGGATTCGCAAACCACACACAGTTCGTTCCGCGTCCGAATGATCGCGAGAAACTGGCCACCCGCTCTGTCGGGTATCAGGTGCCCTGCCTCGAAGCGGTGAACGGTGAACTCGAGTGGAGCCACTGTGAGCTCGGTCATCATGGCAGTTACTCGTCTGGGGACGAGGCGATGGGATTTGGAACGCGCAGTGCACCGCGCTCGTGAAGGCACGAGCGTGGTCGCGCGCAGGCATCATGACAGCTGAGGACCAAGCTACACTGGCCCGCGCTGGGCGGTTACCGTACCTTTGCCGCGACCGCACTACCATCCGCCGACCGAACCCGCAGCCTATGAAATTCCCCGTTCTTGTGGGCATTGCTTCCTCCGTTGCCTGCCTGGGAATTACCCCCGCCGCCGGCCACGCGAGTAGCGCCGAGTTTCTGGCGCAGCAGGACACGGCCCGCGCGCTGCCGCCAGGAAAAGGGGCCACTTCTGCGCCGGGCGCCAATCCCTTTCCGAGCACCTACGTTGCGCCACAGTCGGCGCCTGTCCTCATCCGGAATGCGACGATCATGACCGCGGCCGGACCCACGATCAGCAACGGGTCCATCCTGCTGCAGGACGGAAAGGTGCTCGCGGTGGGACAAACCGTGAACGCTCCCGCGGGTGCGACCGTCGTTGACGGGACCGGGAAGTTTGTTACGCCGGGCATTATCGATACGCACTCGCATCTTGGCGTGTACGCGGCGCCAGGTGTTGATGCCTTGAGCGACGGCAATGAGGCCACGAACCCGTCAACGCCTAACGTATGGGCCGAGCACTCGGTGTGGCCGCAGGATCCGCAGTTTCCGCGGGCACTCGCTGCGGGCGTCACGACGATTCAGATCCTGCCCGGATCGGCCAACCTCATTGGCGGTCGGTCGGTCGTGTTGAAGGTGGTGCCCTCGGTCAGCGTGCGGGGCATGAAATTTCCCGGCGCACGGTACGGTGTGAAGCACGCATGTGGCGAAAATCCCAAGCGTGTGTATGCACAGCGCGGGCCGGCAACACGCATGGGCAACATGGCGGGCTACCGTGCCCAGTACATTCAGGCGGAACAGTACCGCCGGAAGTGGGATAAATGGCTGGCCGACAACAAGGGCGAGCCGCCAGCACGCGACCTTGGCATGGAAACGCTGGCGGAGGTGCTCCGCGGAAACATTTTTGTTCAATGGCATTGTTATACAGCGGCTGACATGGAACTCGCGATGGAGGTCAGCGACGAGTTCGGTTTCCAGATTCGCTCGTTCCATCACGGCGTCGAAGCGTACAAGATTGCGGACGAAATGGCGCGCCGTGGCATCTCCGGATCGCTGTGGTCCGATTGGGGTGGGTTCAAGATCGAAGCGATGGATGGCGTGCGCGCGAACATCGCCCTGGTGCATGCGGCCGGGGCACGAGCGATTGTGCACTCCGATGACCCCAGCGGCATGCAACGACTCAATCAGGACGTTGCCAAAACGTTGTCCGAGGGACGAGCACTCGGCCTCACGATCAGCGACGACGACGCCATTAAGTGGATCTCCCTGAACGCGGCATGGGCGCTCGGCCTCGATGATCGCATCGGATCCCTCGCGCCCGGAAAAAATGCCGACGTCGTGCTATGGGACAAACACCCGTTCAGCGTTTATGCCAGAGCGGAAAAGGTCTGGATTGATGGGGCGCTGCGCTTTGACCGCCTCGATCCATCGCAGCGCTGGCGCACGGATTTTGAACTCGGCTTCGTCCCCGAGCCCGCGGGAGGACGCTAAGATGAATGTGACTGCACAGCAAATCGTCGCACGCGCCGGTGCCCTCCTGCTGGCGCTGCTTATTGCTCCTCAGGTGTTGATCGCCCAGACGGTCGCCATCACCGGAGGCAAAGTGTACACCGTGGCGGCCGGCAACACGTCGCAGATTATCGAAAACGGGACGGTTGTCATCCGGGACGGGAAGGTGGTCGCGGTCGGCGCCAACGTGCCGGTTCCGGCGGATGCGACCATCATCGATGCCAGCGGAAAATGGGTGACCCCGGGACTGTTTAATTCCACCACGACACTTGGAGTGTCAGAGATCGGTGGCATTCCGGGAAGTTATGACGCATCGGCCTCGGGCGACGGTGACGCCGTCACGGCGTCGTTTAAGGTGTGGCAGGGATTCAATCCCAGCTCACCTCTGCTGCAGGTGACGAGAAACGATGGAATCACCACGGTGGGCGTCATTCCCACGGGTGGAATGATCGGAGGTCAGAGCGCGGTGATCGCGCTGCGCGACGGTCCACTCAGCGAGGTGATGCTTCGAAGCCCGGCGGCGATGTTTGCCAGCCTCTCGCAAGTTGGTGGCCCTCGCGGTGCATCGCGCGGCGAGCTCTATGACCGGTTCCGCGCTGTGTTGCTTGAAGCGCAGCGCCTGCCGACGCGTCGCGCGGCGTATGAACGGAATGCGTCCCGACCGCTGGCAGCGCGTGTCGCCGATCTAGAGGCGCTGCTGCCCGTCGTTCGCGGGACGCTTCCGCTGGTGGTCGACGCGGATCGTGCGACGGATATTGAAGCCGCATTGGATATTGGTACACAGTTCAATGCCCGGGTGGCCGTTGCCAGTGCAACGGAAGGCTGGAAGGTGGCCAGCCGGCTTGGTGCCGCAAAAACCTTTGTCCTTGTGGGCGCATTGAACAACATTCCCCGGTCGTTCGCGGAGCTCGGGGCGCGGCAGGACAACGCGGCGCTGCTGCATCAAGCGGGCGCGCGCGTCATCATTTCCGGTGGTGCTGATGCGTTCAACGCACGCAACGTGCGTTATGAGGCCGGCGTTGCGGTGGCATTCGGCATGCCATGGGATGCGGCATTGCGTGCCATCACGCTGACCCCTGCTGAACTGTTTGGTGTGGCCACCCGCGTTGGATCAATCGAAGTCGGGAAGGATGCGACAATCGTTGTGTGGACAGGTGATCCGTTCGAACCATCAACCCGCGCCGAACGCGTTCTGGTTCAAGGGCGTGAGGTTCAGGGGCCATCGCGGCAGGATGAATTGATGCGCCGTTATCGCTCACTGCCGGCAGACTACCGCCGCATTCCTCGATAGATCACGTATATGGCTGTGTTGAACATGTGGGCGTGGGCAGAAACGGTGCTGCTCGTAATTATCGGTACACCGATCATGGCAATCGTCTTTGCGGTGACTCGGCCGTTCGATCGCGGACGCTATTGGGTGGGACGCACCTTTCGACTGATTGGTGTCACGTCAGTTAAGCTGAACCCGCTGTGGCGTTTCAAGGCAGTGGGGCCCTTCATCACCGATCCCAGAAGGCCCTACGTCGCAGTGTCGAACCACGAATCCTACGCGGACATCTTTCTCATTTCGCATCTCCCGTGGGAAATGAAATGGATCTCCAAGGACTCGATGTTTCGTATTCCGGGATTCGGCTGGATGATGCGCATGGCGGGAGATATCGCGCTGCGCCGCGGCGAGCGCACGAGCGCGGTGGCCGCGATGGCGAAGGCGCGTGAATGGCTCGACCGCAGGGTCAGCGTCATGATCTTTCCCGAAGGGACACGCTCGCGCGACGGCGAGATGTTGCCGTTCAAGGACGGTGCGTTTCGGTTGGCTGTTGAAGCGGGAGTCCCGATTCTTCCGGTGGCAGTGGCGGGAACGCGCGGCGCCATGGCCAAGGGGACCTTTCAGTTTCGTCGTGCGGTCGCCCGCGTGAAAGTGCTCGACCCCATCGAGACGACGGGCATGACGCTCGATGACGTCACAGCGCTCAAGGCGCGCGCGCGCGCTGCGATAGAAGTCGGGCGTCAGGAGCTGGCGCGCGAACTGCAGTCGTAGCGTCTCCTGTTCGCGGCAGCGCAATAGCATCAGTCCGCGCGTACAAGGTCGCCCGGTGCGTGGTGCCAGGTGGCGCGACCAGCTGAGCCCTGACCAGGAAAAAAAAGGCCCCGATGCCGGGGCCTTTCTGTTGTTCAGCTGTAGTCCGTACTAAGCTGTGGAGCGTGCTAAGCGGCAGCGACCGGTTCAACGCTGATTTTCTGGCGCCGCTTGTCCTTGTGCTCAAACTTTACGTGGCCGTCGATCAAGGCAAAGATCGTATAGTCAGTGCCGAGTCCGACATTGCGGCCAGGGTGCCAATGGGTACCGCACTGCCGCACGATGATGTTACCCGCGCGCACGAATTCGCCGCCGTATTTCTTGACGCCGCGGTACTTCGGATTGGAGTCGCGTCCGTTCCGTGAGGAACCAACGCCCTTTTTATGTGCCATGTTGGCCCCTGCTCACCCGAGCTTGATATCAGTGATTTTGACTTCTGTGAATCCCTGTCTGTGCCCTTGCTTGCGGCTGTAGTTCTTTCTGCGCTTGAACTTAAAGACGATGATCTTCTCGCCGCGGCCATGTTTTACGATCTCGCCGGTGACTTTGGCACCCTCGAGGTGTGGAACACCAACCCGCGAGCCGCCGTCGTCAGAGCCAAGCAGCACTTCGTTGAATTCGATTGCAGAGCCTGCGTCACCCGCCAGAGAGGGGATGCGCAGCGTGGTTCCGGGTTCGACCCGAAACTGCTTGCCACCGGTGCGAATAATTGCGTACGACATCAGGAAGATTCCGAAAAGATTGCGAGCCTGAAAAGCTAGCCAGCCCAACGAGTTGGGTCAACCCGCTACAGTGAGAGAGGTGCCTGTTGTGAATCCGGCGGCTACGCCATGGCGTACTGCTGCGTCACATCGCGCCCCGCCCCCTTCTGGACCAGCTTGAACTCGTCGGGCTTGAGGAGTGGATCATCCCGAATCTCGACCGCAAACCCGGCAGTCAATTCCAGCTTCTTGAGATAATCTTTCTCTGACTCGAGGAGATAGAGCGCGATATCCGGGTGAAGTCGCAGTAGCAGATGCTCCTTGCGACCCTCCACGGCGATGCGTCTGATGGTGCGTTCCACACGGCGCACGATCGTGGCAGGCGTGAAAACGCGTCCCGTGCCGAGACAGGTGGGACAGGGAGCGGTCATCTGCTGCAGGTGGCTCTGCCGGACCCGCTGGCGCGTCATCTCGATCAAGCCAAGGTCCGACACCGGGAACGCCTTGGTACGAGCGCGATCGCGCGCCAGGTGCATGCGCACCTCCTGCACGACCTTCTCCCGGTTGGTTCGCGTCTCCATATCGATGAAGTCGGCGACGATGATGCCACCCATGTCTCGCAAACGGATCTGCCGCGCGACTTCGCGGGCCGCCTCCATGTTGGTGCGGAAGATGGTTTTTTCCGGATCTTTCTTGCCCGTAAAGCGACCGGAATTGACGTCGATCGAGACCAGCGCTTCGGTTGGCTCAATAATCAGGTAGCCGCCCGACGGCAGGTCGCAGCGTCTCTTGAACAGGTCCCGGATTTCTGTTTCGATGTCTGCTTTGTCAAAGAGCGGAACCGATCCCTCGTAGAGCGAGACGCGATTCACGAGATCCGGCGCAACACCGTTCAGATATTCAACGACCTCGTTGAATACGTGTTTTGCATCGACCTGTACACTTTCCACGCGCGTGCTGAACAGGTCACGAATTAAGCTGCGAGTCAGTCCTGATTCCCTGTGCAGCAGCGCCGGAGCGCGCACAAAGGTTGTCTTACGCTTGATCTTCTTCCACTGCGTGAGCAAGGTCGTGAGCTCGCGCTCGAAGGCCTCTTCGGTGGCGTCTTCACCAACGGTCCTTACGATGACGCCACCGGACTTGGGCGGGAGGATCTTCTCTACAAATCCACGCAAGCGTTGACGTTCGGCGCGATCTCCGATTTTGCGGCTGATGCCGACCCGCGACGCATCGGGCATGAACACCAGAAAGCGGCCCGCGACGGAGACCTGTGCGGTGACCCTGGGACCCTTGGTGGAGATCGGCTCTTTCGAGACCTGCACGATGAGCGAATCGCCTTTCTTGATCAAATCCTGGATCGGGGGAGCTTTGTCGCTGCGGCCGCGTCGCGGCGCTCCGTTGTCGTCCTCATCATCGTCCTCTTCGTCGCTGTCTTCCGCGTCGTCCTCGACGAGATCAGAGGCGTGAAGGAACGCGCTCTTGCCGGTGCCAATGTCCACGAAGGCCGCCTGAATGCCAGGTTGCACGGCCTCGACCCGGCCCAGATAAATATCGCCCACCATACGTCGTGCATCGGGGCGGTCGATCATCAACTCGACCAGTTGGTCGTCTTCGATGATCGCGACACGCGTCTCGCGCTGTGTCGCATTGATGAGTATTTCTCGCTTCATTAAACAATTGCCACTGAGCACT
>JBGTBX010000092.1:0-6599 GCA_041749115.1 Gemmatimonadaceae bacterium | reverse complement strand
CCGGCCAGGAGACGCACACGATGCCACGCAAAGGCCACAGCAACGAAGCGATCATCACTGCCCTCCGGCAGGTCGAGGCCGGCGAGAAAGTGCCCGACGTCTGTCGCCGGCTCGGCGTCAGCGAGCAAAGCTTCTATCGCTGGAAGAAACAATTCGCCGGCGTCGGCCTCCAGGAGGTCCGCGAGCTGCGATCGCTGCGCCACGAAAACAGCAAGTTGAAACAGCTCGTGGCCGATCTGACGCTCGATCGCCACATCCTGCAGGAGATTGTCCGAAAAAAGCTGTGAGGCCTCGTGCACGCTGCACCCTGGCCGACTGGGCGCAGACGACGTATCGTCTGGGCCAGCGCCGGGCGGCGAGGCTGATCCCCGTGCGGCTCAATACGTGGCGCTATGCCTTGACGCGCGACCCGCAGGAGGCCCCTGCGCCAGCGACTGCGCGAGCTCGCCGGCGTGCGCGTGCGGTTTGGCTACCGCCGACTGACGGTCCTCTTGAAACGGGAAGGGTGGACGGTGAATGCGAAGCGGATTTATCGCCTCTATGACCTCGAGGGGCTGGCCGTGCGCACGAAGCCGCGAAGGAAACTGGCGAGTCGCGAGCGCGTGCCCGCGGTCGCGCCGACGCGGCCCAACGAGCGGTGGACGATGGACTTCGTCAGCGCGCGCACGAGCGACGGACGCTGGTTTCGCACGTTGACCATCGTCGACATCTACACGCGGGAGGCCCTCGGCCTGGTGGTCGATCGATCCCTGACCGGCGTGAAGGTCGCGGCGGCACTCAGTCGCATTCTCGAAGCGCGCCCGAAGCCGCAAGCGATCAGCGTGGACAACGGGACGGAGTTTGTCAGCAAGGCCATGGACGCGTGGGCGTACGGCCACGACGTGCGCTTGGATTTCATTCGTCCGGGCCGTCCGGTGGAGAATGCGTTCATCGAGAGCTTCAACGGCCGGCTGCGCGACGAGTGCCTCAACAGCCATGTCTTCGCCAGCGTGGCCGAGGCGCAGGCCGTGCTGGACGTCTGGCGCGACGACTACAATCGGGTTCGGCCCCATAGTGCGTTGCAGGATCGAACGCCGGTGGAATGGGCTCAATATGTGACCGAGTCACGTGAGACACGTGACTCGGTTTCGATCAATGAACTCGGAGTGGAAACTGAGATCACAGGCTGCTCAGTCACCTTTCCGGCGTAGCGCTTTCGGGGGGCAGGTCAAAGCGCCTCGGCGATATCACGGAAGGGCGGGACGAAACGGTCCGCGCAGTCGGCCAGAGGCGATAGCAAGCGGTCAACCCCGACGGGAATCGAAAATATTTTGTTCGCGGCCCTTCCAACCAATACGAGCTCCTCGTTGTCGCGTCCAGGTGCACTGCGCTCAGTCATTCTCTCCAGGTTTCGGAGCCAAAGCCCACCAAGCATGCCGATTACCGGGGCGCCGGTCTGGAGGCGGTTCGTGCCGCAGTGACGCCAAGAATCCGAAGCCGAAAGAACACGGCGGGAGAGCGGCGAAGCGTTACCGAACCCGACCACAATCGTCTCCCCCATACTCGAGGGTTTTGAACTCAGCCGGGGCAACCGGCAAGAGCAGGCGATAGTAGAAAGAGCCGCCAAGATTAGGCGCACCCTGAAACAACAGATACCACTCTGCCGACTCGCCAGGGTAGATAGCCAGTTCACCACTCTTAGACGCCCACTCTACCGCCGGATAGGTGTGAGCGCCGTCATACACAAACCGCCACCCGTTGTTTGGCGCGGGAAACTTAAGCATCGACGTCGGGTGATCGTGACTGATGGAGAGCCGCAATCTAGTCCGCTGTGGGTATCCATCGAAGGCAAGTTCCGTAGCGCATATGCTTACGATCGCGCGAGGGTTTTCAACGACTGTGCTCGGGCAGGGTCCTGTGACGAGGCATCTCATACCTCTTAACGGCCGTGGAGGGAGGGGGACCTGTGAGATCGTGCGAAAGCCCGAAACGCTTGGTAGTATCGAACCGCTCGGTTGCCTCGATTGCGGCCCTTTCGCCGGGCCATCCACCGCGCGAGGTCCTGCACTCTGTTGTTGTGGTGGCGTCAGTGACGCTTCGGTTTTTGGTGCGTTCGGCAGGATGGGAGCCTGCGGTTCCTTATCGGGGCTGGTCTCTGCCGGTTTCTCTATGGGTGAACGACCAAGGAGAAGTCGAATCGGAGTCCATTCACCAAGGACGACACCAGCGCTGAAGAACGCAACCACGACAGTGATCAGGGCCGCCCACACTCCGATGGATACGTGCTCTGAAAGCCAACGCAACGTGATCTTTTCTGGAGTGGTGGGTCCATCGCCGTGTGATTTTTCCTCAGCCATGTCTTCCATATCCTGTCAAAAACAGACGCGCGTGTCAGTCGGTAACGCCCCACGCACCGACGCAGAGGAGACTTACCGCACAACGCGCAGTTCAGCCACAGGTTGGGTCGGGCATTTGCAGGTCGGACCGCTGGGAAGGCAGTATTGGGTCCTACCGCCCGCTGTACCTAGGACGCGGACCTCTTCCAACTTCCCGTTCGCGGTCACGCTCGGCAATCTCTAGGTGTTCCCTGATAGACGCGACCAATTCCTCAACTTCGCTCTCCCAATGTCTGGGTGACAGCTGATGAAACTGCAGGTCTTCAAGACCGTGCAACTCCTCGTCATACCGAGAGGACGATGAGTTGGGAAGCGGAGCCCCATTCACAAGGACCGGGAGGAGCGCCGTGCCTCGATCGAGCGCAGCTACGAGCTCACGCCGGACATAGTCACGCGAGCTCTCGATGCGCGGCTTGTCAAACTGATCCTTGAGGGTCCACCATCGCGGTCCGATCAGCGGCACCACGACGTCAGCGTGAGCGACGGCCTGTTGAATGGTCCACGAAAAAACCTCACCAGGACGGATGCTGAACTGATCCATGAACACTTCGTCTCGACCGAAGGTTCGTACCAGACTCTCATGGAGGCGGCCGGCAGATGCGTCTGCATCGTCCCGCCGGTAGTTGATGAAGATGCGGGGATACCGCTCTCGGCGGACCAATTTTCGCCGTGCCGAACGGTGTATCGGTGTTTCGGGGTGTTCCCGAAACAAACCGCCGCTCTCAGAAAACTCAAGCAGCGTGCCCCACGCACCGACCTCCTGATCGACATCAACGAAGTACCAGAAGATGTTCCCGACATCCGCTTCGTGGAGTGTGTTGTCGTGGAAGGTCGATGTGGCCCCATCGACCTCAATTTCGCAGATCGGGTCACGTGCGCGAAACACACCCTTCGCGATCCATTTCTTCACTACCACGCTTCGAGCCGCCCAACGCTCGCGAGCCGGAAAACTCAGAACGCTTGACATGCGTCTAGCCTAGAAAGGCAGCTTGGGATCGTCGGTCCGCTTCTGGCGCCGCGTGCGGTAGTGGACGATGCTCGGGGGCTGCGGCTTTTCAAACTTCCGACGCACGGCGCGGAGGATTCTTTTCCAGCCAAACGTGATGCCGGCAAGCACGAACCCCGCGACCGTATCCAGCACGTGCCCGACGAACCAGTCGCGTACCACGTCGCTCGATAGGAGTGCGACTGGATCGAGTGGGACTTGCACGCTTCCGATTTTATCACGCGGCTGAGCTTGATGGAATGATGCAACGTGGACGGGCTGATCGACGCGCCAGACGAACCGCGAGACGCGCACGCGGGAGTCGGCGAACCGGCCGCGTAGCGACTGGCAGGGGGACGCGCCGGGAGCCGCGAAGGGTAAGGCGGCCCAGTTGAAGACGCCGATCCTGCTTCAGCATCCGGGACTTGATACACGCGTTGGGCTCGGCCAAGCCCAGGAGCTCGTCAAGGCGCTCAAAGCCAACAGCATGACTATCTGGTACCAGGAAGTCACGAACGCGAATCACGACAATTTCCCCGCGACCAACGTCAATAACGACTTCGTGATCGCGTCTTGGATGTGGTTCATAAAGACGTTCGTGTTGAACTGAGCAGCTCGCAGCGGGGCGTTCCGATCAGCCGCGTCCCCGTCGCGTCCAAAACGGTGTCCGCCAACAAAGCCGCCTGCGCTGCTTCTAGAATCCGACTTTCCGGCTTGCCCATTCACTCCCAGCCTGCGCCTTCATTTCCTCCCAGCTCGGACATCGGGTCTTCTTTATAACGAATGCGTCCCATTTGTCCGCGGAAATTCTCTCGAAATCCGCCGTGGATTCAACCTTAAAGCCTGACGCTGCGAACATCTGATCGAGTGTTCCGAAGTCGGTAAATCGCCGCATGAAGTCGTCGCTGAACAGTTCACTGAACTCTACCCGGTGCTCGCCGTGCAGGCTTTGAGCGCGTCGGCTGAGATCGGCGAGGCTCCGCTTCACGGAATCCAAGCCGGTGATCTCGATTTTCATGCTGTCACCCTTTTTTGAGCGTTCGGCACGGATCCGGGGATCGGAACCGTTGCGGCTCCGGTTACGCGAGACGTGTGACAGATTAGGTCAAGGCGCTGGTTAGGACGGCGACCGATGCGGAATGATCGACGCCTTTCCGCGAACCTCGCCACTAACGTAGCGCCCCACCGCGGCACGCGGGAACCCAGTGCGCGCGTGACTTCGGTAAACGGCAGCCGGTAGGCGGCGGCTATTGTGGGGGCCAAAGGGCGAACGGACGATCGGGAACTGGCCCACATTCTGGCCACGTTTGTGGGCGATAGGATTGATGAACTGCGCGGTTGGGCGCTCGAACTCGATGAGAAATACGCCCCGCCAGCACGCGCGAGTCGCGAGGACATCCGAAAAGACATTCGACAGCTAATTCGCACTACTCTATCCAACCGAGCGACAACAACCGCGCCCGAAGTCCCGGCGGCCGATCGTTGGCGCGACAACGAAGTGCTGCGCGCGTGAAACGGCTGCCCGTGCGTTTAGTTGAGTCGGGCGCCGGCTCGGCTCGTTTCCAGCAACCGGTTGCATCCACCGCGCCGGTTAACGGGTACCATCACCGGCATCCGAACCGATCAATTCGACAGATTCGGGAAGATTCTCGAAATCGACGGTCTCTCGCTGCGAGCTCCAGCCAGCGGCGAACACTCGAGCCGAGCGATACGTCACATCCAGCAATTCGTGATCTGGTCCAGCCTCTACCGTGGCATCGATCGATAGCAGCAATGTAACGGTACCGCTCCAAGACGCCCCCTTAATTTGCGCATTGTCCTTCGTACCCAAAGCACTTGCCGTGACTCGTACCTCGTGCGAGAGGGGATACGACTTCTCCCCCTCACGGGGCGGGCCAACCACCATCGTTCCGGCTTCGGGGACAAACTTGAAACCTCGGTTGACCGCCAGAATCGTTGCGCTGCCAATGCCAACGCCCCGTAAGTTGCGTAGCACTTGCGGCAGAAGGTGCTGGGTCTCGTGGCGGATCAGCAGCGGTGTCCACACCAAGCCCAATCGGGCAAAGAATTCATCCGTAGGGCGCGGCAGATCAGCTCTAACCAAGTCAAGTCCTGCACGCAATGTCATCAAAAATTTCAAGGGCGAGCCGGCCTCCTCGACCGCCGCGAGAGTATCTGCCGCTGTCAGACGACTATCTGCCGACATGAAATACGCGTCTCCCTCACGCGGGGGTTTTGCGTGCAGATGGTCAATTGCGCTCTGAAGATGCACTGCGTCTCTGAAACCGCGATCTTCGTCTTTGAACGGTGGGCGATGTTGCGCCGCTCGCCGAATAAACTCTTCGACGGAAAGACTGCTGGTCGGGACGACCTGAATCCTGTAATACCTCTCAGCTAATGCAACAGCGGCCGCGTAACTCTGGCGCAACGTTTCAACGTCAGGACGAGGCAGTGTTAGGGGTTCGTGAATTCCTCGCAACCGCGAATTCGCCTCGGCAATCGGTTTCATCGTCTTATCGATGTACTCCCCGATTCTGCGGATGGTGCTGTTTTCGTGCTCGATCAGAACTGATCTCGGAATGCAGAGTTCGGTTCCCGTGAGAACGGAGAGACCCGCTAGGATCTGCAATTCGCCTGAAACGCCTGGCCATTGCTTCTCTAAAGCGTTCGCGTCCAGATAAATCCTCGCGACCATCGATTCCTCACAATGCGCATCAGCGAACGCCGAACGAAACGCTCCTGCGCTGGAGTGTAGCAGGGGACCAATGGTCGCCGACGATTAGCCTATAACGTGGATTTCAGGCGCGAATCCGAACGTCCAACGCTGCCCGGTTCCCGTTGGGAATTTCGAACCCTTGTCCCCCACTGTCCTCCCCTCCACACTGTCTCCTCCGCCCCCGACACAAACCCGCGTAACCCGTATCGTCCCTCCCAGCCGCGCCCGCACACACACCCGCGGGCCGCCACGGAGGAACCAGATGACACACGCTCGCACGCTCCCCCCGCCTCGCTTCCCTGATCTCCTCTTGATCTTCCTATTCGGCTGCTCGCTGACCCTCGCCGCGCAATCCCCCTGGGAGCGCGCCGCCCAAAACCTCGAGGCCTCCTTCACCGGGCCCCTCGCCCGCTCCCTCGCCCTCGTCGCCATCGTCCTCGGCGGTCTCATGTTCATGTTCGGGGAAGGCGGCGCCAAGCGCCAGATCAGCGGCATCGTCTTCGGCGGCGGCCTCGCGCTCTTC
>JBGTBX010000091.1:0-2345 GCA_041749115.1 Gemmatimonadaceae bacterium | reverse complement strand
ATCGGAATCGCAGGGGCCGTTGCCGGCGCAGCGACGAGCGACGGCGCCGCCGTAAGGGAGCCGACGCCGAGGTCATCGATTGCCTGGGTCACTGTTGCCGCGTCGATCTCGCTGAGGCGCGCCAGGTGGCCGCGGTGCAGCGCGCGATCGCAGATGAGATTGACGACGCGGGGGACACCTGAGGATATTCGAAATAACGCATCGATCGCATCAGGTGAGAAGCGCACGCGATCGTCAGCGCCGCCGGCCACCCTCAGGCGATGCGAGATATATCCAGCAACCCCTTCGCGGCTGAGGGGCTCGAGGCTGCATCGCGCGGACACGCGCTGGTCGAGCTGGCGCATCTCCGGCAGCTTCAGCTTGGCACGCAACTCGAGCTGGCCCACCAGAACGACCTGCAGCAGCTTGTCCGGGGACTCGAGGTCGGAAAGGATGCGAATTTCCTCGAGTAACGCCGGCGAAAGGTTCTGCGCCTCGTCGATGATGAGCACGGCGAATGCCTGGAGCGGCACCAGCGACTTCAGAAATTCGTACAACGGGTAGCTCAGGTCGGGATGCGATGCGCCGGTCATCCTCCCGCTCTTCAGATCGTCGACTGACATGACGCCGAAATCGAGAAGCAGCATCTTCAGCAATGCCTCTCGCGTCACGAACGGGTCCGGGACGAACGTCGTGAAGGTCTTGCGATCGAGCCGCTCCAGCACTGCCTTGCACAGCGTCGTTTTGCCTGTACCGATGTCGCCGGTAAGGACGATCAACCCTTCGCGGCGGCGAATCGCGAGGAGAAGATCTTCGAACGTGCCGGCGTGCGCCGCGCTGTTGTACAGAAACTTCGGATCGGTCGAAAGGCTGAACGGTTTTTCGCGCAGCCCGTAGTACGGCTCATAGGTAAGGACAGCCGACGAAGTGGTCAGCGTTCTGCCGACCGAGTTGAGCGTCGGAAATTTATCCACCTGGGCTGTTCAAGACGAACTGACGCGCCGATTCCGTGGAAACGATCGACACGGTTTCAGGGTAGCGTTCCACGAACTCCAACGGATACACACCGGAAACGGGCTCGCCCAGTTGATGCTTGATCATGACGGCATTGACGACAGCCTTCGAGGCGAAGTGGTTGTTGAAGTAGAGATAGAACTTCTTCACAAGCCTGCGCGCCGCATCGGCGGTCCGGGCAACCGGTTTCAATTCGTCTGCGGAGTACAAATAGTTGTAGCGGTCCTCGGATTTGTCGTGCTTCCACCATTGCTCGGCGTTCCGGCCGTGCAGGCGCATGTAGTAGAAGCCGGAGATATTGGGCAGTTGATTCTGGCGGATCGATACCTTGAACTTCGGCTCGTCGATCTGCGTGAGCGCTGCGTCGTGCGAGTTCAGCAGCGACAGGGTCGAGCTGAAATCATCGCTCCAGCTCCGATGTCGCAGCTCAACGGCGATTGGATAATCCTGAAACCGCCGCAGCAGCGCGTCCAGATAGGCCTGCGAATCTGAGGCCTGCTTGAAACTGGGCGGAAACTGCGCGAGCAGCGCACCGATTTTGCCAGCGGTTGCCAGCGGTTCGACACCCCGGCGGTATTCATCGATCGCGTCCGGGTCGAGCCGTGGCACGCCCAGTATATCGGCATGCGTCAGCTTCCGGTATAGCTTGAGGGAGAACACGAATCCGGCGGGGGTCCGGTCGGCCCAGGTCCGTGCGACCGTCGCTTTCGGTTGCCCGTAGAAGGTGGTATTGACCTCGACGGTGTCGAAGTGCTCCGCATAGTAGGCGAGCTCGTCGAACTTCGGCTTGGCACCGCCCTTGCCTCGACGTCCCTTTTCTGCCCGTGGGTAGAAAAGGCCGTTCCACGTGCCTCGACCGGCCGGATAGTTCCATCCCGAAGTGCCGATCCGCAGGTTGGACACTGCTGTAATTGTAGACGGTAGAATGAGACGTTGTGCTGTCCGTGAATGAGATTTTCTATTCAATCCAGGGGGAATCGACATACGCCGGCAAGCCATGTGTGTTCGTGCGGCTCGCCGGCTGCGACCTTCGTTGCACCTGGTGCGACACGGCGTACGCGTTCAGCGAGGGACGGAAGATGTCTGTCGAAGACGTGCTGCAACATGTCGATACGTACGGCAGCCCGCTCGTCGAGGTCACGGGCGGAGAGCCGTTGCTCCAGGATGACGTGTATCCATTGATGGAACGCCTGCTCGACAGCGGCCGCACGGTTCTGCTCGAAACCGGCGGGCAGATAGACGTGAGCCGCGTGCCAGGCGCCGTCGTGAAAGTGCTCGACGTCAAATGCCCGGCGAGCGGCGAGTCCGACAAGGTCGAGTGGGGCAACATCGATCGGCTGGGATCGCGCGAT
>JBGTBX010000090.1:0-2466 GCA_041749115.1 Gemmatimonadaceae bacterium | reverse complement strand
GCCGCCGGGGTGACCCCGCTCGCCCACAGGCCGCGCCGCGTCGCCCAGGCTGCGAAGTGCTCCACCGCCCGGACATGTCGGCGCGCCATGAACGGCGAGTAGCCGACATCCGCGAGCGCGTCAGCAAACCCATCCAACCACGAGCCGGCTGCACTCGCCCGCAGGGCGCGTACCCGTGCGCCAGAGTCGTACAACGCTGAAAGCATGACGTCCTCCCTTCAAAAGGACGTCACGATAATGCGGAGTCCGCGGTCGGGGAAACTGTCTCCGGTCCCGCGCCCTCAACCTTGGTCCGCCGCGAGACTCCGCATTACCGTCGACTGCGCATTCAACCGGCCGGTCGACGACTGGGGCAAGCTCCTGGGCGATACCGCGGCGGTCACGGCGCTCCTCGACCGCCTCCTGCACCATGCCCACGTGCTCAAGTGCGGGCCCCGGAGCTGGCGCACCAAGGTCCACACTGACTTGCGTCCCGATCCGGTCTCGCAGTAGAACTCACGAGTCTCGATTCGCCCCCGGAAAATGACGGTTTTGCCCTGTCGATAAAGGTCAACGCGACGTCGCGGAAATTCGACCGGCAGATCTCCATTGACGCAAGCGCGTAAATCGGTTGTGCTTCGTTTGACGGCTGGAGGCCTCTCGATTGTGGAAGAACGGGATGGGTAGCACCTCTCTTCAACCACGCCGAAGGCCGTTTTCAATCCTGAACTACTCGCGCGGCCTGCGCTCTTGTCACATCAGGGTTAATAGTAGTCATCTGCCTTTGCGAAGGCGTGGTTCAAATGCTTCAAGAACTCGGCCTTCTCGTTTCGGATATTGCCCTTGCTGAACCGAACCGTGCGGAGGCCTCCAATGTCGGAGAATGGTTCGACGCCACGCTCCTCAAGGACGATGATGGCGTCCTCCGCACCGTATGTTGCATCGTCCGGCAGGCTATCAAATGCCCCGTAACAATAACCAAGCTCAAAAACGACATTCTGCCGGGCACGCTTGCGGCTTCTGGTGCCGAGATCGTCGCCGCTCAGTACGATGACGGCACAGTGAATCTCGTCCCAGATGACGCTTCGAAGGCGGTCAAAGATTGTCCCACCGCCTGGCTCAGTCATCAGGATCCTAGCAGTGTAGCCGGCCTCCTCAACGAACTCCTTGACCACTCGCCACGCCGTGCTGCGGCCGTGCATGATGATCACGTTAAAGGTTTTTTTGCGCATGTGCCTCCCTTCCAGAGAGACAATATGCTTAAGTACCAGCGACCAACAATATGAGATCTGTCGGAGCCGCAACACGAACGGCTCTGAACGCGCTGTCGCGCAGAGCGGCGCTTCCGAACCCGTCGTTTGTGCGCGAAGCCCCTGGGACCAATCCATCAGAGCGTCCTAATGCTCAGGTTCTGCAAGGGATTTGTACTCAGAGGCGCGCCATGGCAGCGATGATCCACCGCGCCCGTGGAGCACCCAATCGAGGCTCGGCTCCAACTCATCCGCCGCAGTTCTGGCCGAGGCTGGAATGTGCTGTTTCGTATTAAATGGAAGCCTGGGACTGTGCCTGTAGCTTGTCCCTACTGAAAAGGCCGTTCTTGTTGCGGAATTTGATGTTGCGGGCGGCATTGGGTGCGCTTCTCGGCTATGGTCTCAGTGCTGCTCTCGCTCCTGTTGACCCTCCGAACCTTAGCGCGTTCGTGCGCGGCGCTCCACCTCGAAATCCTGGCCTTGCGGCACCAGTTTGACGTGCTGCAGCGCACGTGACCGCAGCGAGTTCGGCTCGCGAGGACGGACCGCTGGCTCTGGGTCATGATGGCGCGCGTCTGGGCCGAATGGCAAACGGCGCTCGTCCTCGTGAAGCCGGAGACCGTCATCGCCTGGCGCCGACAGGGCTTCCGCCTCCGGTGGACCTGGAAGAGTCGACGCCGGCTCGGCCGACCGACGGTGCCCGCCGACATCCGGATCCTGATTCGCTCGATGGCGGAAACGAACCCGCGCTGGGGCGCGCCGCGGATCCATGTCGAACTTCTGACACCCGGGATCGACGCGTGTCAGGTGACCGTCGCGAAATACATGGGGCGCCGGCGCCCGCAACCCTCACAGACGTCGCGGACGTTCCTGAGAAATCACGTCGGCCAGATCGTCGAGCGATTTGTGGGTTCTGCGCGAGTGTTTCGATCATGTGATCGCGTGCAACGAAGCGGGCGTGACGCTTTTGTTCACGGGCAAACGGCACTTTAGGCATTAAAGCTGTCAGCTAACAGCGGTCAGCTTTCAGCTTCAAGGCAGGTGCCAAAAGATGTGCGCTCACGTTTGTTGCCTGCCCCTGATCCTTTCTGGCTGATAGCTGAAAGCTGACTGCTGACTGCTTCTTCATTCCGATAAAGAAAAATCTGCGTTGCCAGCAGGAATATCCATACAATTGAGCAAAAGTTTCCAGCTTTTAGGTTCCGATGTGTGATAAGATTAATCCGAGTCCCCCCAA
>JBGTBX010000089.1:0-3314 GCA_041749115.1 Gemmatimonadaceae bacterium | reverse complement strand
TGCGGTTACACGGAGGTTTGCTCCGATGTGGCCGACGCGGATGTACTCTCACAATGCGCTGCCGCAGTTTGGCTACATCTTGGTTATGCTAGACGCCCGCGGCACGCCCAGACGCTCCAAAGCGTTTCAGGACGAAGTCTACGGAAACTGGCGGCGAAGCGTTACCGCCGATCATGCTGCGGCGATACGTAATCTCGCGGCTACGCGGCCGTGGATGGACCTCGATCGTGTCGGGCTCTGGGGTCACAGCTGGGGTGGCTACTTCACAATCGCCAACATGCTCGACAATCCCGATCTTTACCGAGCCGGCGTCGCCTCTGCGCCAGGCGCAGATACGTACGGCTACTTCATTTACGAGCCTTATCTAGGCGGCGTGCCGTCGCCTCAAACCAAAGCGGCGTATGACGACGGTGTTCTTTACGGCGATGCCGCCAACCTCAAAGGCGCACTTATGATGGTTGCCGGCACTAATGATGTTGGCATCTGGCATGACACGATGAACATGTCGAACGCGCTGATACAGGCGGGTAAAGCTCACGAGTTTGTTGTGATGCCTGACCAGTTCCACGGCTACGGCAAGGCATACGAAGATTACTTCATCAAGAAATTCCTCGGACATTTCCAACGCTACCTGTTGGAGGGCGAGGAGATCAGGCTGTGATTGGGCCGGCTGCGGCGCTTGCTGCGCTGGCCGAAGACAGCTGGGGCTTTCTATGCGAGCGCGAGGCCTATTATGCGGCTAAGTCGGGACGACCGGTTGAACAGATTGCTGCGGGCTCACTCCAGGAAGCGGAGGCAGTGGCCACTAATGCACAAGAGCAACTCCGAAAACTTCAAGCAATCGATCTGAGCCACCTCGATCGCACAGATCGCCTAACTCACTCCTACCTGCGTTATCATTTCCAAACAGAGGTAGCTGAACCGGCTCGGTGGCACACCGACTTCAGTGTTACGCCTTACACGTTCGGCGGCCTCGCCATGCTGCCGTCGCTGATCTTCGCTCGCATCAACTTGTCGGAGCCCGGCGAAGGCGAGCGCTACCTGTCGTTAGTCGGTGATCTGGTTGTAGGATTGCACGAACAGCGCAACCGCCTGGAAATCCAAGCTGCGGACGGCTGGTGTGTGCCACGTCCGGCCCTTGCGGGCTCGCGCACCGCCATTGCAGGCACTAAAGGCTCAATTTGCACGGCGCTAAGACCTGCCGAGGATCGCGGCGCACCGAGTGGGCTGCAGGGCCGCATCGCTGCACGGATCGACGATGAGCTCGCCCCCGCGTTTGACGCGCTGTTGGCGGCCCTTGACGAGGTTTACGAGCGGAGGTCGGGGGAGTTAGCGGGTTTGTGCCACCTGCCCCGCGGTGAGGCGGCGTACCGCAACTGGATGCAGTTCCACCTCAGCTTTGAAATCTCGCCAGACGACGTTCACCGCGTCGGCCGGGAAGAAGTTTCTCGTCTGTCTAGCGCCATGGCCGAGGTTCGCTCCGTCGAGTTTGGGTTTGACGGCGAAGAAGATGAATTTCACCGCCGGTTGCGAGACGACGCGAAAGCCAAGGCCGCTAGCCCAGAGGCACTGGAGGCGCGGTTCCGCGGTCATCTCGATCGCATGCGCGCCAAGCTGCCAAATATAATCAAACGCATGCCAAACGCAGCGTACGATGTAGCACGACTTGCGCCGGCGCTCGAAGCTGGGATGACGTACGGGTACTACAATGCTCCCGAACGCGCTGGCGAGGCTGGCCTCTACTACTACAGCGCTGCGAATCTCGACACGCGCCTGCAGCTGGTCGCAGCGCCGCTCATCTATCACGAGCTGCTGCCGGGGCATCACGTTCACATCACCCGCCAGGCGGAGAATGAGTCATTGCCTTCTATACGCCGTGAGGTTTTTGCTTTCTCCGCCTTTAATGAAGGCTGGGCCGAATACTCCGCAGGGCTGGGAGAAGAGCAGGGCCTCTACGAAAATAAGTACGACCGTTATGGCTGGCTCGCGCACCAGCGGTTTGTGTCTCAACGCCTAGTTGTCGACACGGGTTTGAACGCGTTTGGTTGGACGCTCGATGAGGCCGCATCTTACATGTCAGCCAACACGCTTGAAGGACCCGAGCAAGTTGCCAGCGAGGTCCTTCGCTACTCGACCGACTTGCCGGGCCAGTCGCTTGCCTACCGCCTTGGCTTTCTCAAGTTTCGTGGGCTGCGTGAGAAAGCCGCCGCGAAGCTGGGCCCTGAGTTCAATCAGCCAGACTTTCACGAAGCCATCCTTGAGCAGGGCTCCCTTCCACTCTCCGTTCTCGAGCAAAGCCTAGTCGAGTGGACGGAGGAGCGGGCGCTTGAGAACTGCTGAAACCGGCCGCTATTCGGCCTTCGATGTAGCGGGCCCGCGCGAAGCACCAATCATCTTCGCTGTTCCGTCCGGTCCTGGCTTCAGTCGTAAAACGCTCGAGCCCTGGCTCGCCCCGCTTGCGGGTGAGTTCCGTGTTGTAGCAGTCGACCTCCCGGGATCGGGGGAGGCATCCTTCGACGACGACAATGACTATTCTTACGACGCTTTTGTTCGGGACCTGGAGTCCCTCCGCACTTTGCTTGGCTCTGACCACTGCGCGCTGCTGGGGCACGGCTGGGGAGCGACGCTAGCCGTCGAGTACGCGTTGCAACATCCGGCACGCGTCTCAGCACTCATCCTTGTGTCGCCGCTGCGTGTTTTTAATGCCGGTGGACAGGACGTTGAAGCTCAGGCCCGTATGGTCGAAAAGGTCGATCAGACTCTGATCCCTCGCTGGACTTCTGACTTGCAGGGCCCGTTCCTTGCCGCGCTGCAAGGCGACAGCGCCTGGGACCAGGTGGAGACACACCCGTGGTGGGGCGAGATGATTCGCACACAGTTCGCATCCCCGCCGCCTGCTAGGTGGGACCAGGCACTCGCCGACCAGAAATGGGGCCTTCGCGCTTACGCAAGCTACAAGGGCGCGGCGATGTTCGATCCCTCAAGCGCAATGGCACACTACGATCTTGCTCAAAGGATGACCGGACTTAGGCCCGACCTGCCGGTCCTCGTGCTCAGTTCGGACCATGACGCCAACTACGTCGCGACTGCTTCGCTACACGCGGCGCCGATTGCGGCGGCACATGCTGGTGCGACGGTGATCAATTGGTCCGATGTGGGCCACTTTCCATTTGTAGAGCGGACCCAAGATTTTGCGCGGATCGTGCAAGAGTTTCTCAAGCGTTGACCGTCGGGGAAGTGCTCTGGCGACTGGAACTTTGGTACCGATAAAGGGCACATTCTTTGGTTAGTATCTTCAGCGACTAAAGCCGAAA
>JBGTBX010000088.1:0-5167 GCA_041749115.1 Gemmatimonadaceae bacterium | reverse complement strand
GAGACACGCATCATTGACCTTGGCGGGCGACTGGGCACCCCCGGTTTCATCGACGATCACACACATTTCAGTCAGGCAGGGGCGCTGCTCATCGGAGCGAATCTGCTCGACGTGAGCACGGCTGATTCCCTGGCGGCGCGTGTAGCAGCGGCGGTGGGTCGCATGAGCCCCGGGGCGTGGCTCACCGGTGGTGACTGGGGGGCGTATGAGGATTCGCCTGTGAACAGTACCGGGGCACAAGCCGCGCCGGTCGCTGCAGCTGAACGGTTCCGGCCGACACGGGCGATTGTTGATCCCGTCAGCGGGTCCACGCCGATGCTGCTGAATCGGTGGGACCGGAGCGACTACCTGGCCAACGGACTGGCACTCGAGCGCGCAGACCTGTCATGTGCTCGGCCTGTAGCCGGGCTCGAGTGTGTGAACGGCGAGGCAACGGGGCGCGTCTCCGATGCAGCGCTCGCTCGTGTGCGCGCCGCGATTGCTCCAAAAACACTCGACCAGCGACTGCGCGAAGCGAAAGCAGCCATGGCGCATTTAGCTGAGCTGGGCGTGACCACCATTCATGATATCACGCCCCCCTTTCAACTCCCGGTTTATCAACGCCTCAAGGAAGACGGTGAGTTAACTGTTCGTGTGTTTGCGCGACCCACACTCGATAAATGGAACGAACTCACGTATGCCGGCATCGCCCCTGGCTTTGGTGACGACTGGATCCGAATACGTGCGCTCAAGGGATTTGTGGACGGCATTCAGGGCAACTCCACAGCCAGGTTCTATGAACCGCAGCTGCATTCGGGGAAGCGTGGTGAATGGCGCGACAGCACGAATACTGCCGCAACAGACGGTCCCGGTTCCGGCATGATGCCGCCCGGCAACATGGAACGGCTTCTGTTCGGACTTGATTCAGCAGGATGGTGGGCCAACGTCCATGCGATCGGTGACGAGGCAATCGACAGCGTCCTGACGATCATGGAAAAGGTGATGGAGACCAACGGCCCCAAAGAGCGTCGATGGCGTGTGATTCATTCGCAGGTGATTCGCAACGCGGACGTCGCCAAACGTTACAAGGCACTCGGCGTTATCGCAGAAGTGCAACCGTATCACGCGATCGATGACATGCGGTGGATGGAGCCACGTATCGGTGAGCGCGCCAAATGGGCGTATGCGTTCAAGACCTTCGCCGACGCCGGTGTTCCACTGCTTTTCGGCTCCGATTGGCCGGGAACAAACGCCAGCTGGTACACGGCGAACCCCATGGTCATTCTCTACGCTGCGGTTACTCGGCAGACACTCGACGGAAAACCGGAAGGGGGGTGGTATCCCGAACAGCGACTGGATCTCGAAACGAGTCTGCGAAGTTACACGGTGAACAACGCGTGGGCTGAGGGCGAGGAGAAGCGAAAGGGTTCACTGGAGCCAGGCAAACTGGCGGATGTGGTGATCATCGATCGGGATCTGTTTGCGATTCCGTCGACCGAGTTGAAGGATGCCAAGGTGTTGATGACCGTTGTTGGCGGTCGGGTGGTATTTGCGGCGGAGCCCTTCACTAAGCAGTGATGCAAATACCGGCGTTGTTCAGGAGTGCGTGTGTCGCGGCTGTTATGGCCGTCGCCGTCTCGGCGTGCGGCGGTAAGGACAACGCGCCGGTCAACGTCGCTCGCATTGTGGTGACGCCGGCGAGTCCCACGGTCGTTGTCGATGAATCCGTTGTGCTGGAGGCGCAGACGCTGGACGCGAGTGGAAACGTGCTCACCGGGCGCCCAGTGGTATGGCAGAGCGAGTCTGCGATCATTGCGACGGTCACACAAACGGGGCTGTTGACCGGAGTTGCGTCCGGATCGGTAGGTATCACCGCACGCAGTGAAGGGAAGGAGGCACGCGTGACGGTGGCCGTGGTGGCGCCGCCGCTCGCATCAATCACGTTCAGCGCCCTGGCTTCTCCGCTTCGCGTTGGGAGATCGCAGCAACTGGGTTATGCGCTGCTAAATACCAAGGGTCAGCAGATCACCGGCATACCGCTCATCTTCACATCGTCCAATCCCCTCGCCGTGTCGGTCGATGCCACCGGGTTTCTGACCGGTGTCGCTGTGGGATCGGCGACCATTCGGGCCGTCTCGGGCGCGGTTAACGCCGAGGCGATCATTGAGGTGCTTGGCCAGCAGAGTCCGCGGATTACAACGATTGAGCCCGCGGTCCTGGTGCCTAACGAAACGGTTTTGGTACGAGGGATGGACCTGCGTGACGAAGTGAACCGCTCCACCACCATTGTGGAGATCGGGGGCCTTCCGGCGCCCCTGTTGAGCGAGAGTGACACTCTGTTGAGGGTGCAGGTTCCCTGTCTTTTGAGCGGGAACGCTCAGCTGCATGCGACCGTTGTGGATTCGCTGCTCACTCGGCAGGTCGTGATTGCTACGCCATCCCTCGTGCTGGGGCCAGGTGCCGTCGCCGACCTGCCGGTTGCCGGCGCGCACTGCCGGCAACTCAACCCAACGCCCGGGGCGTCGCGATATCTGATCATGGGGTACAACACGGCCACGAGTCCCAACACCGGCGGTTCATTTTCCATCACTGGGAATCCCGGAACGGCGGCTGCGGCGCAGGTAGCGCCAGCGGCCCCGGCGCCGCGTTTTACGTTAGCGCAGATCCGCGACGAAAACTTTGTGCGTGATACCGCGCATCTGAATTTTCTTGAGCGCGAACGTGTCTTGTATCAAACGCTCAGGTCGGCACCCCGTGATCGGGCGCTCACACTGCGCCGAATAGTACCACTCCCGGCACTCGGCGATATACGCCCGATTTTTTATACGTTCAGTGGTGGATGCGGCGACACAACCCGGGTCATTCAGGGGCGCGCGATACGCGTTGGTACGCGCGCGATTATCTGGGAGGATACGGCCAATACCGTCAAGTCCACCGCGGATGCCAATCTTGCATCGTACTACGAACGCATGGGGCGCCAGTTTGACGATGAGCAGTATGACGTCATCCGGAAATATTTCGGCGACCCGTTGCGGCGTGACGCCGAGACAGACGCCGATGGCCGTTTGAGCATGGTATTCAGTCAGCGGCTGAACGGGACTGGGGCGGCGGCGTACGTCACCAGTTGTGATCAGCGAACGCGCGCGACGGCGGCCGGCAGCAATGTCGGCGAATATTTTTATGGCGCGGTTCCGACGACGTCATCCCTGAATCTGAACACGACCGCCTCGCCCGATGGCTGGTTCTATTTTATGGGGAGGACTGTCATCCATGAGGTGAAACACATCGCGTCGATTTCGGCGCGTTTTGCCAATAATGCGTCGTTCTTTGAACAATCGTGGCTCGAAGAGGGCACCGCGCGGCACGCCGAGGAGTTGTGGGTGCGCGATTATGTCCATCGCGTGCCCTGGAAGGGGAACACCGGTTTTGGCACAGCGAGCGACAACGGGCTGTATTGTGATTTTCATCCCGCCGACGCCACCTGTGCCGCCGCCGATCCATTGCATCGACCCACCTATGGGATGCGGCGGCAGTTTAATGAGATCCGGGAGAAGCTGGTTGCTCCGTGGGATTGGTCACCGTTTGGAAATGCCAGCTCCCAGTCCGGCGGCGTGTTTTATCAGACGGCGTGGTCGCTTGTTCGGTATGCCATTGATCGTTATGCGGCGTCGGACTCCGCCTTTTTCCAGACATTGACCGGGTCGAACTTGACCGGTGTCACCAATCTGGAGGCCGCGGCTGGCGCGTCGCTTGATGACATGCTTGGCGGTTGGGGGCTGGCGCTGTTCGCGGACGATTACCCCGGGTTGGGGAGTATGGCCGATGTGGCGATCCACTTTCCGACGTGGAATCTGCGGAACATCTATACAGGGCTGAGCAACTCACCCAACTGGACTGCCCGCTGGCCGACCCCATTCCCGATTGAGCCGTCGCAATTGAACTACGGAGTATTTCAGCGGAACAGTCCGGCGATTCGTGGTGGCGGTCACGCGTATTATGAACTGTCCGGGACCGCGCCAGGGCCTCAATTGATTAACATACAGGCGACACCCACCGTGCGCATCAAGATGCTGAGACTGCAATGAGAGCGGCTCACTGCGTGGCGTCCCGTCCCCGGTTGATCAACATTCAGGCGTCCCCCAACGTGCGGATTAAGATGTCGCGACGGCAATGATCAGATCTCTGTTCGGTGGTGCTCGTTTTCCCGGCGCTGGACTGTGGGGCGCGAGAACAGTCTTGCTTGTCGCACTGTCCGGTGTCGCTGTGCTAAGCTGTGCCCGTCGTGCCGATGTTCCGACGGTCGCGACGCCGGCAGCCGTCGTTACTGATACTGTGCGTGGCACACTTGAGCTGATCGGGAATCTTCCTCTGGCGCAGCTTATTGTGAGGTGGGGGATGACGCCGAGTGATGCTGTGGCAGTTTCGGGACCCGCTGCGGAATCACTTGGTGGTCTTACCGGCCTCGAGGTGATGGTGCGCGGACATTACGGCGACAGTGTGCTCACGGCGTCCCCCGCGGGTCTGCGAGGGTTTGTGGCGGAGGAATTTGTGGTCCGGGCCGGGGACAACGGCGTGGCGGCGCACGACGGTGTTGTGGCCAACCGGGGCGGGCGCTGGGTGCTGATTGCTGCCGACGGCGCCGAGTTGCCGGCGCCCTTTCTCCCGGACGCGCTGCGCCATCAGGAGGGGACCCGTGTCTACCTGCTGGGGCCGTTAAATGCGCCCCCGGTCGGTCATGGAGTGGTACGCAACAAGTAGGGTAACGGAGGGCGAGGGATTCGAACCCCCAAGTCCTTGCGGACGCCGGTTTTCAAGACCGGTGCAATAGCCATTCTGCCAGCCCTCCTGTGAAGGCGCAATTTCGCGGGTGGGGTCGTGCGAAACAACCGTCCCCCACTCCGATGTCGCGCGCCGCACCTTCGCGCCCGTGGCGACTCGCGATCGCGCACACTCCCGCGTAGGTTTCTCGCCTCCGAGATTCTCAAAACGGCCCTTCACCGCGGACTATGGCAGTAATCCTCTCACGCCAAATCAGTGACGGTGACAAAGCGATCGTGCTTGAACAGCATGGTCGGCGATGCTTCGCCACCGGGCACGCGATCCCCGAGGGGGAACCAGTTCAATTCGACCACATTCGCGCGTACTCGAAGGGTGGCCAATCCGAACTCGACAACATTGCGCCAATGTG
>JBGTBX010000087.1:0-3680 GCA_041749115.1 Gemmatimonadaceae bacterium | reverse complement strand
GCTACGGTTCGCTACTTGCCGCCGTACTCGCCGGACCTCAATCCGATCGAAAAGCTCTTCGCCAAACTCAAGACGCTCCTTCGCCGCGCCGCCTTGCGCAATGTCGAAACGCTCTGGGAACACATCGGCGCGCTCCTCGACCACTTCCCACCGGGCGAGTGCAACAACTACTTCAGATCCTGCGGGTATGTAAGCACCTAAAACGAAAACGCTCTAGACGCTGAGCCTCCACGCTTGCCGCCTAACAATTCATTCAAGCCGAAGCCGCTTCGCGGCTCGGCTCAATTCAGGCGTTAGGCCCACAGGTCAGATCCTCGTGACATGGAAACACAGTCTCTCATCGCTGCATGTGACAGGCACGACGAGTTGCTTCGCGACGTTGTGGCCGGCCGACTTAGCGTTCCTGAGTTCCTCAAGCAGTACGACAACTTTTACTGGGCGTACGCACTCGACGGTCCCGAGGCACAGCCAACCGGGGCGACCCTTACGACATTGGCGGGGCGTATCGCGCCTCATCGCCTTGTGGCAGAGGAGGTGCTCGCTGTCCTGGCCCTTGAGCGATCCGCAGGCGAACCCGCTTATGTATTGGCCGGCCGCATTGGTCACCCAGAGGCCGTGGCCCGTCTTAAACTCATTGCCCGGGCCCTTCCCGCAGGTGGGGTCAAACCATTCATTCAAGCCGACGCCTTCGGCGCGGCTTGACTTAGGCGTTAGGCGTCACCATTCCGGCAGTGCCGCCGAAACGCCATTCACCCTGGAAAATCTATGAAGCGAGTGGTCTACGTCGTCCTTTCCGTCGCACTCATAGCCTACGCGGGTCTGTGTGCGGCGATGTATGTTTTCAGGGTGGTCCCCGGCGATGCTCCGTTCGACCTCATGGTTGATGACCTCTACGCTACCCACAATCTGTTTACATCGCTCGGTCTCTCCCCAACGCCAATCGAGGCAAGGCCAGCGATTGATCACGAGGTCTTCCGCCTGCGTGAGCCTGCCGGTCACGTCATCACCGTTTTCTCAAGCCATGTTTCAGGCAATCCAGTGTAGGTCGGCGCTATGACCTAACCCGGCGGTCGACTCGGACGTGCCGGTCACGTTCTTCATTCTTGTCCGGCGGCACGACGGGTACCTTGGTCGGTCGGGCATCATGAACGAGGGCAGTGGCACTATCCGCAGGATCAACTCTCGAAAGCGCGTCATGCTTGCAGGAACTTGCCATTGTGGCGCAGTCACGATCGAACTGCCGTCACTGCCAGAGAAGGCCACGAACTGCAATTGTTCGATCTGCAGACGCTTGGGTGCCCTGTGGGCTTACTATGAGTACGGCACTGTCCGGATTGGCGGCCATCCGGAGAACACCCAGGGGTACATCCAGGGTGACAAGACACTCAGGACCGTGCGTTGCGCGACCTGCGGGTGCGTGACGCACTGGGAACCTCTGGAGCCAGAACCGGGTGCTCGCCACGGTGTAAACCTACGCAACTTCGACCCCAAGATCCTGGAGTCAGTGCCAGTACGGCGCTTCGATGGCGCAGACACGTGGAAGTTCTTGGACTGAACGCGAATGCGTCATGCGGAAAGGCTCGCTACGGCTCGGGGAGGTCCTCGTGAATGCACAGATAGTTTCCCTCGGTGTCTTTGAACCATGCTGCCTTCTCGGCGCCAAGCACGCAGACGTGATTGACCGTCTTCAGCCCAGGGAAGTCGTAGTCCTCGAACGCCACGCCCGCGCGCTTTAGTTCCTCGATGCTGGCAGCGATGTCAGCGACTCGGAAACTGATCGCCGTGTGATCAGCCTTGGTTCCATCCGGCTTCGGGAACAGCGCAAGCTTGCTGCCGCCCACCGAGTAGACGAACTTCCCATCCGGCCTGAACCCACCTGGTTTCAGGCCCAGGCAGCCCTCGTAGAATCCGCGCGCGCGGTCTAGGTCCTTGACTGGCAGCATCGTTGTGACGGTCGTATCGGACAACATGGAAAGTCCTTTCGCTCGATCCGGCCCTGTTGCAGCCACTTGGCACCCACCAAGCCGGCCGACCGGGACGTCAGCTTATCCCTCGCGGCGCGTTGGCGCTAGCGAGCGCGCTCACCTGGAACCGACCCGCGATAGCCCAAGCCTTCGCCTCGAGCGGCCCACCGGCAGGCGATCAACTCATACGCTTGGCCCGGCCTACGCGGCCGCGACGCGCGGCGCTCGATCGCCGTTGCTACCTCATCGCGCCGGCGCTATCGTGCGGCCATGTCGCAGATCGTCGCGGGCCCAACCGGGCGCTCAAGCGGATCGGTCGATACCTACCGTCAACGTCGGAGGCCGCGGCCGGCCGCTTAGCTAGTTCGTCTGGGCAGTGGTTGGCATCCCAGCATTCTCCACTTTCATCATCGCATCGAAAAGGAGTTGTATGCGCACCGGTCTCTTCTTCCTCGCAGGTTTCATGCTCCTGGCTGTTTCGTTCGTCCTGGCAAAGTTGTTCTCGAACTACTTCCCATCGTTGGGAACGGTCGCAATCTCGCAGGCTTACGGCGCAGACTGCCTTATGGCATCTCCCGCCGCTACAGCCCGCTGGCTGGAGAGCGACAGAGTTCAGCGTGAATGGCAACGAGGTCATCGTGCGCGGCGAGTACAGCAGTCGTGGCCACAGCAGCAAAGCGGACTTCCTGTTTACCGTTGAGAACGGGCTGGTTACCAGTTGGCGGATGCGTTACTGAGCAGCGCGTTAGCTGCTTGCGTGATCGAGCAAACATTAGGGCGCCCGCGCCACAGCGTCTCACTTCATCCAATGGCCACTGCATCACGGAGCACCTCCAGTGAAGATGAACCTGACCAACGCCAAGACGCCGGCCGAGTACCTTGCGTGCTTCGACGGCTGGCAACGTAAGCGCTCCGCAGCACTCCATGCGACGGTCACCGAAGCGGCTGCTGAGTTGGAGGTGTGGCTGAAGTGGGGGCACATCGTCTACTTCCTCGATGGCCCAGCTGTCCTGGTTCGTGTGGAGCCAAGCCGCGTCCTGTCGGGTTCTGGCGAGGTCAGCGCCTGCGCCACATCGAACCGCGTCTTCGTCCGGGGGGAAGTACGAGATGGCCACGCTTGAAATCAAGCAAGACACCGTGCTCCCACGGGACACCATTGCGAGGAGCAGGCAATGAACCCCGGGCGGCGCAGTGAGGCCTGACACTCGTTCAACCGGACCCACGACGCCAGTCCACCTTGGCGCGGACTGGGGTACGCGGTACATTTTCTCAGTCCGGGCCCAGGCGTCGACCCGTCGCGGGCCGGTTAACTCGACGTTGGGCAGCCCAACACCACTGACCGGAGGTGCCTTGTTCTTCGACCCGAGCGAAACCTACGTCCATCTCACCGCGGGCGGCTCAGCGGAGAAGTTGCCAGGCGGCGAGCCGTTTTGGTCCATGCCGGAGCCCGAGCTCGATCGCTTCGGCCACGGCTGGCTCATCACGGAGTTCGAGTGCTCCTCGCACTGGTCGAACTGGGAGATGCATCCGGAGGGCGACGAGTTCGTGTACCTGCTGTCGGGGGCAGCCATCCTATTGCTTGAGCAGCCTGCCGGGCTCCAGGAGATGCCGCTCAACGGTCGCGCGGCAGTCGTCGTCCCGCGTGGCGTGTGGCACACCGCCAAGGTCAGCCGCCCAAGCCGCATGCTCTTCGTCACCAAGGGTCATGGCACCCAG
>JBGTBX010000086.1:0-8892 GCA_041749115.1 Gemmatimonadaceae bacterium | reverse complement strand
ACGGGTGTCACGATCGCCGCACCGGCCACCACGATCCCTGTCGGCACGACAACTCAGCTGACGGCGACAGTAAATCCTTCGACCGTATCACAGTCGGTGACGTGGAGCAGTAGCGATGTCACGCGCGCGACGGTGAGCAACGTCGGCCTTGTGACGTCTGTGTTTCCGGGAACGGCCCGCATCACGGCAGCCAGTGTGCAGGATCCGACAAAAGTCGCAACGGTCGACGTGACGTTGACGGGATGTGTACCTCTTGTTGCTGCCGATGTACTGAATGGTGGCACGTTGCTCGCCGATGTCTGTTATCAGGCGCAAGTCCCTCTCACAGTGAACAGCGGGACGTTGACCATGCAGCCCGGCGTCCGGGTTGAGTTCGGTACCAACGGCTCACTCACTGTTGCCACCAACGGTCGCCTGCGCGCCGTGGGCACCGCCGCCAAGCCCATCGTGATGACGAGTATCGGTGCCAGCGCCGCGTGGCGTGGGTTGCGATTCGCCGACAGTCGGGGTCCCGAAAACATGTTGCACTATGTGACCATCGCGAACGGTGGTTCAGCGGGGTGGAGTGGTGCCACACAATCCAGGTCGGGGCTGCTGCTCGAAAGTGCATCCCTGGTTGATATCCAGAACAGTACCATCACCGGGAGCGGCGGTCAGGGCATCACGCTGTATTCGGGTGCAGAGATGACGTTTATCAATAACACGTTAAGCAACAATGCGGTTGCCGCGTGGACCCATCCGAACTCCGCGCAGTATTTTGACGGGAGCACAGCTTTCACGGCGAACACGGCAAACGTTGTTCGTGTCACGTTTGGAAACACTGATGTCATTACCACGGCGCAAACGTGGAGACGTCTCAACGTACCATACGAAATTCAGTCGCGGACGTTTATTGATGCCAAATTGACGCTGGCACCGGGTGTTGTGGTGTCCGCGAACCCCGGCGTGAGTCTCGTTGAGCGACCCGGCGGTGCCATCACCGCCGTCGGCACCAACGAAGGGCGAATCACGTTTACCAGCACGGTAAAACTGCCCAACTCGTGGATCGGCATCCAGATCACCACGGCCACACCGGACAACAAATTTGACTACGTGATCTTCGAGAATGGCGGCAGTCAGGCATGGACCGGGGCCTCGGACTCCCGTGCCATGGTCTACCTCGACGGCAACAGCAAAGCTGTGTTCACCAACAGCACCTTTCGTGGCAGCGGACATTATGGTCTCTGGGTGCCGGCCGGCGGTGACATCGCGGGATTCAGCGGCAATCTTTTCACCGATAATGCGCGCGCGATGATCGTCCATCCCGACCGCGTCGGCGCGATCGCCGCGAACAACACCTTCACCAGCAACACCGAAAACAAGGTGCGGGTGACGTTTGGAAACAGCGATCGGGTCAACACGGCGCAGACGTGGCAGAACACAGGCACACCGTTCTACGTGATGGACCGGACATTTGTCGAAGCGGCGCTGACGATCTCCGCCGGAACGGTGCTGGAGTTTGCGCAGAATGCCAGCCTGAGAGTGGCGAACGGCGGTTCCCTTCGCGGCAACGGCACCACCGGCGTGCCGATCATCTTTCGCGGAGCTGAAGACCTTGTCGGCTATTGGCAGGGCATTCAGTATGACACGTTTTCAGCCAACAACGTGCTCACCTTCGTAACGTTCAGTAATGCCGGGGCACAGCCGTGGTTTGGCGGGGCCAACAGCACTGCCACTCTGCACATCACATCCGATGGCTTGCTGAACATGTCCAATGTGAGCTTCTCCAAGACCGGGGGGTACGCGGCGATCGTTCGGAGCGGCGGATCGCTTAGCTGCACCAACGTGTCTCTGGGCGGTTTTATGAACTACGTTCACACCAACAGCGGCGGTTCCGCAACGTTAGCCTGCGCGCCGTAGTCAACTGACAATGTGCCGGGGCTCAGCGTGCGCATCTGCATGCTGAGCCCCACTGCACGTCGTGAGCCGGCGCGATTTACACCCGGAGGGACAAGCCATTTCACTGCGGCTATTTCGCGAGGGCACCGTGAGCGAAGTTAATGCTAATCGCACGCTAAGCAGCATCTCGCACGGGAACGGGTGGCGTTGACACGGTTAACTTGGCGTGAACGATTTAATTCATCCGGCACGGGTGGCACGCCGGCCGGCGGCGACTGCTGCGTTTCGATCTCGTCCCGGATAAACACGTAGCCCAGCGCCTTACCGACGTAACCGCCGGTCATTCCCCCGACCAACATCGCCAGCGGGAAGCGAACCAACGGCGCATACCCAATGTTTTCCGTTTCCGGCAGCACCAGGATGGCTCCTGCAACCATTCCAATAACAGCAGTGGTCTTCCAAAGGCGGATGCGGCGCTCGGCCACGGTCGGGGCCTGCATTTGTCCCGATGTTGGCTCGGTGTCGAAACTTGCGCTCATTACAAAACCTGCGACTGGTTGCACTGTC
This sequence comes from Gemmatimonadaceae bacterium, assembly GCA_041749115.1. Taxonomy (GTDB): domain Bacteria; phylum Gemmatimonadota; class Gemmatimonadetes; order Gemmatimonadales; family Gemmatimonadaceae; genus JBGTBX01. The sequence goes on along the minus strand of JBGTBX010000086.1, from coordinate 6,447 downwards.
TGCGCGCCGCGCCAGGCGGAGCCCCCTCCCGCGCACTGTTCCAACCAATCGTTGCCAGCCGCGCGCTGCGCCGAAGCGTTTTGAGGGATGGCGGCCGTCACTGCAAATGCCACGAGCCAATGCCGGACCATTCCGTACCGATCGCTCATATCCCTCCTCCTCACTCAATGAAGGTGGCGTACAGGCATGCCCTTCCAACGGCCCGAACCGTCCGCGTTCAGCTGCAATAACTGAATAACCCTAGTGGCGAAGCGGTCTCGTGAATTAGGCAGCCCACCTGAAACCCCGAAGCTGCGGCCCCGTTTCTGGCTTATCATTTCCGGACCGAGCGCCTGACAGCAGTACCTCATCGTCAGCCCGTAGCGTGCCAATCCGTGGCGAGGAACTGCTGAACGGACACAGCCCTGATGCCGGCCCGTGCTGCGACGTTCAGCTGCTCCGCCTCGCAGACCAGCAGCGGCCGGAATCGTGGGTAACGCCTGGCGAATTCGAGCACACCTGCAAGATCACGAAGGCCGACGCTCCCAGACTTTATCTCCACGACCCACGATCCCCATGATCCATTGAGAACAGCATCCACCTCGAGAGGTTCTTCGCGCCAGTACGTCACCTGCTGACCGGCGTTCCATGCATGCGAGAGACACGCGTTTTCTATCGTCCTGCCCATGTCCGACCTGGAACCCTGATCGCTTAATGCGGCCAGCAGTGCCTGGTTGAGAACGACGAGCTTGGGCGGGGCAGCACGCTGACGCGTCGCTTTCGCTGAATACTTCTTGAGTGCCGCTACAAGGAACGCGTCTTCGAGAAGGTGGAGGTAGTGCGCGATAGTCTCCAACGCGCCTGGATCCTGAAGGCTGCCTTGAAGCTTCTGCAAAGACACGATCTGGGCAGGCGAGGCTACGGAGGCGGCGAACACCTGGCGAAGCAGCCCCGGTCGGCGAATGTCGTTCCCCGCAAGCAGGTCCCTGCCAATCGCTGGCTCGATGATGGCGTCGTTGATGTACGCCCGTCGCCGCGCGTCGGACCCCACCGAGAGCACACCAGGATACGTTCCCCATCGCAGGAGATGAGTTACCGCCTCATCAAGCGACAAGCCGAACACAGCGGCGAGAGACGAAGCGCTCCAATGCGGGAATACGAGGCGCTCGAATCTGCCAGCAAGAGTTTCGCGCGACCCTCGGCCGAGATGCAGGGCGGAGGAGCCGGTGGCAACAACATTCAGTGGCAGATTGCGTCGACGCACACGATCCCACTGCGCTTTCATTCGCGAGGACCAGTTGGGCAGGAAATGAATCTCGTCCAGCAGGAGCGTATGCGGTTTGCCCGCGGCGCTCGCTTCGCCTTGGGCCCACAGCTGTTCCCACCATCCGGGCAAGGCGGCCTCCGGAGCATCGCAGGCGGCATAGGTCGCAGCCGTGCCGAGCGCGTCAGCGAGGCCGAGGAGAAGGTGCGTCTTGCCGACCTGACGAGGCCCGGCGATCAGCTGGATTCGCCCGGGAGCTTCTTCGCGGAGACGCGTGCGAAGGAGCTCGAGGCCGTGAATCGGGTCGAGGCGAACGTTATCCATCGTGCTCGAATAATTATTCGAGTACGGTCGAATAATCAAGGGGTTCGAGCGCGGTCGCCCTGGCGATGACGCGGATTTGCCGGCACAAGGGTGAGCGAGATTATTCCTGCACCGTGCGCTGGACATGCAGGCATTCCAGCGATGGTCGGCCAAGTGAAGACCACATCGAATATCGACGAGGCGATTTTTGCGCGTGCGCCGAACATCATGGCGCCGCGCTCGAGCATGCCGACGAATTTTTTGCGTCTGAACCGTCTAACGTCGCCGTGAATCCTGCGGTACGATTGAACTCCGCCGAGGTCCCTTTCAATAAGTGGTTAATGACCGCGCAAACTGATCGTCTTTCCGCTGCGTTATCTGGCCGCTACCGACTCGACCGCGAGCTCGGCGTCGGCGGTATGGCTACGGTGTACCTCGCCCACGATATCAAGCACGATCGCGATGTCGCGATCAAGGTGCTCAAACCAGAACTCGCCCAATCACTCACTGGGGAGCGCTTCCTGCGCGAGATCGCGGTAACAGCACGGTTGAATCATCCGCATATCCTCGCCTTGCTTGACTCGGGCGCGGAAGCGAACGGCGAACTGCTGTACTACGTGATGCCGGTAGCAACCGGACAGTCACTGCGCGATCGTATTGCGACGGGCGGAGCCCTCCCGGTTGTTGAGGCGCTGCGCATCGCTGCCGATGTTGCCGAAGCGCTCGTGCACGCGCACGCGCACGGCGTCGTGCACCGCGACATTAAGCCAGACAACATTCTGCTGTCCGATGGACACGCTATTGTCGTGGATTTCGGCATTGCCAAGGCGGTCGGCTCGTCTCGTCAGAACGACACTCTGACCTCAGAGGGCACCTCGCTCGGGACGCCGGCGTATATGGCACCAGAGCAGGCCGTCGGCGATGAAAACGTGGATCATCGCGCCGATGTCTACGCGCTGGGCGCTGTGTTGTACGAAATGATTACCGGCACCCCACCCTTCACCGGTGCGTTCCAGCAGGTCGTCGTCGCCAAGATGGCCACAGACGCGCCGACGCTTGTCACGCGCGGATCATTGGTTTCACCAACGCTTGCAGGACTGGTGGCACGCTGTCTGGCACGCGATCCTGCGCAGCGACCGGCAGCCGCCGACGCGCTACTCGTTGAACTGCGGGCGCTCTCGCAGCCCAATGCGAACGCCAGAACATACCAGCGTACGATGCTGATCGGCGCGGGTGTCGTACTCGCCGCGGTCGTCGTGGTCGGCGTGCTGTTTGTACGCGATCGTCGTGCGCGATGGGTGCGCGACACCGCAGTGCCGGAAATTGCGCGTCTGGTCGAAGCCGACCAACTGGACTCGGCCTTCGCGTTGGCGGAACGCGCCGAGTCTCGCGCGCCGGGCGACTCAGTGCTCAGCGCAATGTGGGGAAATATTGCCTTGACGCAGAGCTTTGTGAGCGAGCCGTCCGGCGCCACGGTCACGCGCGCCGCGCTGAATGATACGACGCAATGGATCCCCATCGGGACCACTCCCACGCAGCCGGTACGCATTCCGCGCAACGCGTGGTTTTATCGTTACACGCTGCCTGGGTATCGACCGGTTACAGTGATGGGCGCGCGGCTTGGCGGAAGCTACGCGCCCATTCCCAGTCCGGTCGCACTGCAAAAAACGAGTGATCCGGATTCGACGATGGTCCTGCTGCGCGGACAGCGACTGGTAGGCACGCTGTACGGATTGTCATCCGCCGACACGTTCGACCTCGCCGACTTCCTGATGGAGAAACTCGAAGTCACCAACGCGCAGTTTAAAACATTCGTCGACACGGGTGGTTACGCCGAGCCGCGTTGGTGGGATTCGACGATGGTGCGCGACGGACGTGTGATCGCGCGGATCGATGCGATGCCAAAATTCATCGATGCCACGGGGCGACCTGGCCCCGCCACGTGGGAAGGCGGCGCACCAAAGCCGGGCACGGAGGAGTTGCCGGTGGGTGGGGTAAGCTGGTACGAAGCACGCGCATACGCGCGCTTTGTGAAAAAGGAACTGCCCACGGTGCTGGAATGGAATGCCGCGGCGATTCCTGAAGCGGCTCGTTGGGTGGTGCCCAGTGGACGCTACAACACCGATGGCCCCGTGCGTGGCGGTGCCGCACAAGGCGTAAGTCCTCGTGGCATTTTCGACATGGCCGGCAACGTACGCGAGTGGACAGCCAATGCGCGCGAACCTGGCAGTCGCTACATCCTTGGCGGCGGCTTCTCCGATCCCGCGTATCTCTTCAACGAGGTCTACGCCCAGCCTGAGTTCGATCGATCAGCGATCAATGGCATTCGGCTCGTCAGGCGCGTGGCCGCCGCGCCCGATCTCGCACGAGCGCTCGCGCCCATTCCGCGTACGGGACGAGACGCAGTGAACGCCGTTCCCGTTGATGACGCCACGTTCCGCGGATTCCTTGCGCTGTATGACTACGACCGGGCGCCGCTTAACGCGCAGGTCACTGCACGCGACAGCACGCACGCCGACTGGATTCGCGAGGACATCGCATTCGATCTTCCGGCGGCCAGGGGGCGCATGCCCGCCGTGCTGTTTCTACCCAAGCGCATTAAGCCGCCGTATCAGACCGTGGTCGTCTGGCCAGCCTCCGATGCATTCATCCTGCGAGACACTCGGCAGCTCTCGATGAGTTTCGTGGACTATCTGGCGCGCAGCGGACGCGCCGTGCTTTACCCGATTTACGAACACACGTACGGACGAGGGACCCACCTGCGCGCCGATCTGCCCTCGGCCACCATCGAACATCGTGAGCAGATGGTGCGCTGGGTGACCGAGATGCGACGGTCCATAGATTACGTATTGTCGCGCCCCGACATCGACACCACGCGCCTGGCCTACGTCGGCACGAGTTGGGGGGCCCGCGTCGGCGGCACGGCACTCGCCATTGAACCGCGCATACGTACGGCGATTCTTAATGTGCCCGGCATCAACGCCAACGCTGTTCGGCCTGAAGAAGACCCTGTCAATTTCCTGCCGCGCATTCGCATACCGGTGCTCATGCTCAGTGGCCGCTACGACAGCGTGTTTCCGTACGAGTCGTCGCAAGTGCCGTTTTACCGGCTGCTGGGCTCCGCGCCGGGTGCGAAGAAACAAGTGCTCTTCGAAGGCGGCCATTTCCTGCCGCGGCACATGTGGGTGGCGGAATCCACGCGATGGCTCGACGAGCAGTTCGGGCCGGTGAGGAGGTGATCGTGGCGGCTTCCGATTTTTCTGAATACCGGTCGAACGCGCGAACGGTACCGGCGCGCCGATCACGTTAACTTGTTTCCATGACACCGCCGACATCAACTCAGCAGCACGCATGGATGGCACAGTGGCGGTCCGCGGCGATAGAACTCGCTCGCGTGGGGCAGGCGGAACTCGCACACGTCGACCTCTGGCGCGTCGCGGCCGACCTTGAGGACGCCTGTGTGGCCTCCGCGCGCGCCGTCGCCATGACGCCGCCGTCGTCGGGACTGGTTGAGCAGCAACGGTGGCTGCATCGGGGTTCGCGCGCGTGATCACGCTGTTTCAGGCGGGCGCACGGGTGCAGCGGCTGTTCGAGCAACTCGATTGGAAGTTTTGCTTCATTGGCGGAGTCGCGAATTTCCGCTGGGGCACGCCGCGCCTCACGAACGACCTCGACCTCACGTTGCTTACGGGATTTGGCGCCGAGTCGGAGTACATCACTGCGCTGCTCGACCAATTTGAGAGTCGGATCAGCGGGGCGGCAGACTTTGCCCTACGCAATCGGGTGTTACGAGGTCTTTGTTTTGCGCAAACTGGCGCCCCGCATCAGGGCGCCAGTTGTCGTTCATAAACCCGATTCGCCGACTTACTTCGACGCCGCCGCGAGACGCCGGATCTCGCCGGCCATGGTTCGCACGCGAGCACCGTCCTTCGCCCCCGCGACATCCCTGTCCACTTGCTGCGCGAGTGCGTTCAGCGCCGTTGCACGGGCAGCACCACTCTTCATCTCCGCGATGTCGAGACCGGAAGCGATGGCTTCCGTTCGCTCCGATGCGAGCCCGCTGTTCCGTACCAGCTGGTCGAGATACGACCGCACGACGACGAACGCCGCCGGCCACGTCATCCTGGGCTGGCTCTGCGGGTTGTAGGTCTCGAATTGCACCAGCTTCGCCGCGGCGATTTCGTTCGCTGACAGCTGTGGGCTCGGCGTCAACTCCAGAATGTCCATCCCGCGATCGAGCTCCGACGAGAAAATGAGGCCGTTCCAGTAATACGCCCCCCACGACCCGCCGATGGCGTTACCCCCGCCTCGAACGTTGGGGTCAACCGGTGGCAGCGGCACGTCGGCTCCCTTTGGAGGAGTGATGGAGCCGCGGTCGAAATAGCCGATCTCGAGGGCGCTGTCGGGATTGGTGAAGTCCATGATGTTCACACCGCCCTGATACCACCCCTGCACGTAGAGGTCGCGTCCGGGCACCGGAATGATGCCGCCGTTGTGCGACACGCAGTTCTCCTCAGCCGCCTGCGCCGACGGGAGCTTGAAGTACGCACGCTGCGTCTGCTTCTTCTTCGCGTCGAGCGTGATCACTGTGTTGCCGCCCAGCTCAATCATGCTCGACGCCTGGCACATCGGGCCAGTGCCGCCGCCCCACTCATCGGTCTGGATAAGCTTCGTCCCGTCGTTGCTGAATGCTGCCGTGTGCCGCCCTTGGAAGTTGTTGGTATCGGTGAGCGCGTCGAGGCGAATCGGCTTCTCGGGGTTCGAGATGTCCACGACGATGGAGTGCGTGGAGCAGGATGCCGCGAGCAGGTTCATCGCCGGATACGCCGTCACGGCGTGGCAAGTGCGCGGACCGTCGGGCGCTGCCGGATCCCGCGCCGGACGCGCAGCTCTCGCCGCCT
>JBGTBX010000085.1:0-18768 GCA_041749115.1 Gemmatimonadaceae bacterium | reverse complement strand
GAATCCAGCGCAATCAAGGCGTCGGTTTGAATGACGACTTCATCGGCCACGTCGTGCGCGATGAGGCTGTCTCGTAGCGCGTCGCGCTCTGCGTCACGACCCACGCCCGCCACTCCAACGGACAACACCCGGGGACGGATCGCGGTCATTCCGCAGGCGACGAGTGCTTCCTGAAGCGCCGTCACGATAACGGACGCGGATTCACCCTCGTGTCCATGGCGAACCGCACACGGCGGTGCTTCGAGCGCGGTGAGTTCCTGCCCGGAGTCATCGGCGATGACCAGTCGTGTGCGTGATCCGCCGCCATCGACGCCAACGACGAGTGTGCTCATGATTTGCCGCCGGTAACGAAGCTGCTGCCAGGCACGGGATTAGTGCTGTGAGTGAACGAAGAGAGCATGCCGACCACTAGCGTAATGAAGGTTCCGATCAGGACGTACCACGGCCACGCGATCGCGCTGAACGGACCAAGGATGGACTCAGCCGAAGGATAAGCGATAATGATCTGCTTCGCGAACACGATCAGTGCCATTGTGGCGATCGCGACCGACATGCCGAGAATTGCATCGCGCTGAATAGCGCGTTTCCACAGCAGGCCGAGGGCAAAACCGCCCAGCAACCCGCCATAGGTGAACGAAGCAATGGAAAGCGCGACCACAACCACCGGCGTGCCCTGAGCCTTGTAGAGCAGGGCCCCACCGATCAGAATCACGGCCCAGACCACGGTAAAACGTTTTCCGGCCTTGAAGGCCGCCGGTGAGTCCGGAGACTGTCCCGTCAGCGGAAGGTAGAGATCGTGGGTGCTCGCGGCCGCGAGCGAGTTGATGGAGCCCGACACAGTACTCATCGCAGCGGCGAGGATCGCGGCGACGACGAGCCCGGTCAAACCAGGCGGCATCGACTCAATAATAAAAGTCGAAAAGATGTCGTCCGGCTTAGCGAATGCCCGTCCATTGTAAAACGCCCACAGGCCGATGCCGATGATCAGGAACATCGCGAATTGCAGCATCACCGCGATACCGCTGCCGATAAGAGCTCGACGCGCGTCACGCAGTGACGCCGACGCGAGAAGACGTTGCACGATCAGCTGGTCGGCACCGTGGCTTGCCATGGCGAGGAATCCGCCGCCAAGAAGTCCCGCCCACAGCGTGTGAGGTCGATCAATAACAAATGCAGTGTCGATCGTGCGGAGCTTCGCCGCTTCACCCGCGCGTTCGAATATTGCGCTCCATCCGCCGTCCACCCCCTGACCGAGCAACACGATCGCAGCGATGCCGCCAAACAGATACACACCGGTCTGCATCACATCTGTCCACACCACCGCACGCATGCCACCGTGATAGGTATATAGTAAAGTAAACGCGCCGAGCGTGAGGATCGACACAGGTGCGACGTATTCAGCGGAAACCACCGGGCGCAGAATGAGCGCGATCGGAATCGCGGTGGCAAACACCCGAACCGAATCCCCGAACGCACGTGTGACCATGAACGTCACCGATGCCATCCGCCGCGTGCCGAGTCCGAATCGAGTTTCAAGGAGCGCGTAGGCCGTGTTCAGTTCCCCCTGCACGTATTTGGGGAGGAGAACAAACGACACCACGATTCGACCGAGCAGATACCCGATGGTAATCTGCAGGAACGACAGGTCACCCAGATAAGCAATGCCGGGGATCGAGATGAACGTGAGCGCGCTCGTCTCGGTCGCGACTACCGAGAACAGAATCGCCCACCACGGTATGGCGCGGTCCGCGACAAAGTAGTCGCGCGCGCCGGTCTGCCCACGGCCCAACCACATGCCCAGCGCCGTTGTGGCGAGGACGTACGAGATCAGGACCACCACGTCGAGCGTGGTAAACTGCGAGGTCATTGCGCGATGAGCGTGAGAGTGTCGGCAGCGAACAGAATACAAAGAGGCCCGCAACGTGTCGTCGCGGGCCTCCAATCAAACCAGGGGCGCGATCCGCGCACCTAAGCTATCAACTGACGTCAGGCAGAGAAAGATGAACCGCAGCCACAACCGCCGGTCGAATTCGGATTCTTGAACGTGAAGCCGGATCCCTGCATGGAGCTCTGATAATCGATCGTCACATTCGAGATGTACTGCGCCGAGAACGGATCAATAAACATCTTGAATCCTTCAGCCGGGACGACGTAATCGTCATCAGCTGGCGAGTCTTCGATGAGCAGGCCGTACTTGAATCCGCTGCATCCACCGGGCTGTACGCTCACGCGCAGTCCACCCACGTCCGGTGACACCGATTCGGCCTCCATAAACTTCAAAACTTCAGCCACCGCTGCGGTGGTGACGTTGACGACGACTTCGGGCTGAATATTTGTTGCCATGACCTATCCTCCTGAATGGGGACCACACCTGTGGCCGCTTCCAACAAAAATACCGTGTGACAGTGCAGCGTACAAGCGCGCGGGTCACCTACAAAGAAGACGGGCGCTTCAGTGGAAGTTCCTGAGCTCTGAATCGGCGCCTGCGACGCCCGGTCGCAGGGGAAATAACGGAGCCACCGCGTTCGCGAGGGCGGTGCGGACACCGCCGATCTTTCGGTTCTCGCGCGTTGGATTCACCCGGTTCGTCAACAAGATGATAAACAGATCCCGGCCCGGATCGATCCAGATCGACGTGCCGGTAAAGCCAGTGTGACCGAATCCGCGCGGTGAAAGCCGCTGACCTCCACTGTTGGATCCGTTGGCCGTTTCCCAGCCTAGTCCCCGAGTCGAAATTGCCCGATCCTGCACCTTGGTAAACTGCTCGATGGTTGCGGAGTCGAGGATGCTGACGCCGTCGAGACGGCCGTTGTTGAGATACATACGTGCGAAGCGCGCGAGGTCGCGGGCACTGGAAAAAAGCCCGGCGTGCGCCGAAACCCCGTTTAGGCGTGCGGCGTTCTCATCGTGGACCTCGCCGAGGAGATGCCGACCCCTCCAGGGGTCACGCTCAGTTGGCGCAATGCGTGGGCGCAGGGCGACGGACGGCAAGTACATGGTTTCCGTCATGCCTAACGGCGCGAAGAGATGTTTCGTCGTGTAACGGTCGAGCCTCTCGCCAGAGACCCTTTGCACAATTTCGCCCAGAAGAATCGCGCCCAGATCACTGTACACGGTCGAGGTGCGAGGAGCTCGCTCAAGTGGAGTGTTGATGACCAGCGCGAGTGCTTCCGCTCGAGTTTCCGTCTCTTTATAGAGGGGCCGCCACGACGGCAGACCACTTGAATGTGTCAGCAGGTCGCGCACCCGTACACGGCCCTTCTCGCCCCCGGTGAACTCAGGGATGTAGCGCGACACAGGCGCGTCGATATCCAATTGGCCGGCCGCTGTCAGTTGCATGACGATACTGGTGAGCGCAATCACTTTTGTGAGCGATGCGAGATCCCAGAGCGTGCTGTCGGTCGTCGCCGGAGAATTGGCCCAGTCGAGCGACCCAACCCCATGCCTGGCGAGTACTCCGAAGCTCGATCCGACGATGGCGAAGGCGCCGGGAAAGGCCCGGTCTCGCATGCCTGCGTCGAGCGCACCCGACACCGCGCCTGAGAGCCGGTCGAGAGGAATGCCGCGACTCGCTGCATCGTCGGCCGCCAGACGCGCGACGTCCGGTGACATCTGGCCCTGAGCAGCGCAAGCGACCAAGGTGAGCGACAGGCAAACAAGAGATTTCGCTGACATTATGGTCGCCTCTCCGCGCGACTTGGTGTACGATCGCAGGTCTTGTCAGAAGGAGCGTAGGAACTTCGTGCGGATTCGGCAAGCCCGACGGGGCCGAGCGGGGTAGCAGGAACCACAGCCGTACAATTACAGACAATCTTACCAGACGACGACTATGCGTACTTTCGTAATACTACTCGCACTTTTTGCCGGCAGCGCCTGCTCGAGGCAGGTAGTGCTGGCCAATCCCAACTCCTCGGAGGCACCGGCACTGAAGGTCACAAACCGGGCCGCGCAGGCGGTGACGGTGTACGTGACGCCCGCCGGCGGGCAGGAGCTCTCTGTGGGGGTTGTGCAGCCAAACTCAACCGAGGTACTCGTGATCAGCGGGGTTGCCATGGGGGCCACGGCGCGACTGCGCGCCGCACTTGCAGACGGGTCGAGGTCTTACACCCGCGACAACGTTTCGCTCGGGCGGATGTACGACTGGACCGTCCCCTGAGGTAGGAGGTTGTTCGGGTGGACTAAGTCTTGTAATTTCACGCACTTCCTCGACGTTCCCTATCGTCGGTTGGCGTGGTGCGAGGAGCCTTCCCCTGTCCCCTGAATGATGTCCGGACTCTGGCAAGCGATTATTCGCGGCTATCTGCGCATCATTGAGCCGGTGGCGGATTGGATGGTGCGCCGCCGTATCAATCCCAACGCCATCACAACTTTCGGCACGCTGTGCACCGTCGCGTCGGGGGCGATCTTCGCCTCCGGACACATTGCCCTTGCGGGTTGGGTTTTGGGTATCACCGGCCTGTTTGATGTGTTGGACGGGACCGTTGCACGCCGTACGGGCCGTTCGACAGTTTTCGGCGCGTTCTACGATTCGACGCTGGATCGTGTGGCCGACGGGGCGGTGCTCGGCGGCCTCACGATCTTTTTTGCGCGGAACGACGTGCATCATTCGGTACCGTCATGGTCCGGAACGCCGATGGTTGCTGTTCTTTTGCTGGGCATCATCGGTACGTTTCTGACCTCATACACGAGGGCGCGCGCCGAGTCGTTAGGCATTGATGCAAAGGTTGGTATATTGCAGCGTCCGGAGCGTGTGACCCTTTTGTCGGCGCCTCAGGCGTTTTTTGGTTTGGCGCTTGGCGGTTGGGTGCTTATTTCCATCTGTGTGCTGCTTTCGGTGACCGCATGGATCACGGCGATTCAGCGCATTGCATTTGTTCATAGGGTGACGCGAGGGCTTCCCTTCGATCAGGGCGCTGTCGGCGAAACGGCGGGGGGCGAGTCACAGGTTGGTCAGCCAGGTCATGCAGAAGCGGCGCCGTCGGTGGCGCGCTAATTCGTTCAATCATCTTCGGAGAACATCGTGCAGGGTTCAGCTCCTATCGCTCCTCGTGTCAACATTCGTCCGGCAACCGGAAAACTCGGGATTCTCACGCCGGGACTTGGTGCGGTGGCCACCACGTTCATCGCGGGCGTGGAGAGTATTCGTCGTGGATTAACAAAGCCGGTAGGGTCATTGTCCCAGCTTGCCACCATTCGGTTGGGTAAGCGGACAGATGGCCGATCGCCGCTCATCAAGGATTTTGTCCCTCTTACCGGGCTCGACGATATCGTCTTTGGGGCATGGGATCCGATTCCCGACGATGCCTATCAGGCGGCGCGCCACGCGGGCGTGCTCACGCCGCAGGATCTCGAGCCGCTTGCCGATTTTCTGAAGACGATCGTGCCGATGAAGGCGGTGTTTGACTCGAAGTATGTCACGAGGCTTACGGGCACCACCAACGTGAAGCAGGGGAAAACCAAGCGCGATCTGGCGGAGCAACTGCGACAGGATATCCGGGAGTTCAAGCAAAAGACCGGAGTCGAGCGTGTGGTCTGTGTCTGGTGCGCCTCGACGGAGACGTTCATTAAGGCGGGGCCGAAGCACGCAACCATTGCGGCGTTCGAAGCGGCGATGGAAGCGAATGATGAGACGATCGCCCCGTCCATGCTGTACGCGTGGGCGTGTATTATGGAGGGGGTCCCGTATTGCAACGGCGCGCCCAATCTGGCGGTCGACACCCCTGCGTTGATTCAGTTGGCCAACGACCGGGGTGTGCCCATCTCGGGTAAAGATTTCAAGACGGGCCAGACCTGGATGAAGACGGTGATCGCTCCCGGGGTCAAGGCGCGTATGCTGGGTTTGGCGGGTTGGTACTCGACCAACATTCTCGGAAACCGGGACGGTGAGGTGCTTGACGATCCTGCGTCGTTCAAGACGAAGGAGGAGTCGAAGCTCTCGGTGTTGCATACCATTCTGCAGCCGGATGTCTATCCCGATCTGTACAAGGATTTTTCGCACGTTGTGCGGATTAACTATTACCCACCGCGCGGTGACAACAAGGAAGGGTGGGACAACATTGATATTGTCGGATGGATGGGCTATCCGATGCAGATCAAGGTCAACTTTCTCTGCCGCGACTCCATTCTGGCTGCTCCCATTGTGCTCGACCTCGCGTTGTTCTCGGATTTTGCACACCGGGCGGGGATGAAGGGCATTCAGGAGTGGCTCTCGTTTTATTACAAGAGTCCGATGGCGGCGCCGGGTCTGGAGGCTGAGCACGATCTGTTCATCCAGCAGACGAAACTGAAGAACACGCTGCGCCACTTAATGGGTGAAGATCAGATCACGCATCTCGGTCTCGAGTACTATCAATGATCACCTGGATGCGCCGCAGCGCTGCCGCCGCCGCGGTCCTGCTTGCAGGCTGCGGCGGGACCGACGTCGATCGGCCGCATCAGCGGATGTTTTCCGACGACCTTTCGATTCAGATCTGGATGGATCCCGTTCCACCGCGGGCTCTCGAGCAGATTGAATTCAAGCTGGTGGTGCGTGACAAGGAGACCGGCGAGCCCATTGAGACGGGGGAGGGCCGGGTGTTTGCGACCAACGAAGATCGCAAATCAATAAACAACGGACTGACCAAGTCGCCGGAGTTGGGCACGTATACCACCAAGCTGATGTTTGTGACCGCGGGGCCATGGGCGATCGGTGTGCAGTTCCGGCGCGATTCAACCAAACCATTGCAGCGCATGCAGGACTGGATGCAGCAGGTCTCGCCTGAGTCCTCACCTTCCGACGACAAATCCAAGCAATAATTGAATGCGCCACTTCTTTCGAACTCATTTGACTCCGGCCGCCGTCATGGAGACGGCGGACGTCTTTTTTGCGGATCTGGAGCTGTCACCGATCTCGCAGGGAGATCGCGTACGGACGTGGCGTGGGGTGGTTGGTGAGCCTGAGACGCCCTCGACTATCCGGCTGAGTGCAAAACCCGAAGGTGGTCACTACACCTTTGTTGAGGCGCACACGGACCAGATGGGGGAGAGCCGGATAGATCGCAACGTTAAACGGTTCTTCGTAACTCTGCATCGGATGGAAAATCCGTCCCACGCGCTCGAAGCCGCGTATTAAGCATGGCCGCTCGTAAAACACGAGGGCCCAGGCGACCCGCCGCGAAACCCAGGGCGGGGAAGTTGAGCCGGCCCTCCGATGCGCTGTCGCTCGATCAGAAGCTGGAGCTCTACTATTACATGCGGCTCACGCGGTCGCTCGAAGAGCGCCTGGTTGCACTGTACCGGCAGACGAAAGTTGTCGGGGGACTCTTTCGCTCGTTAGGCCAGGAAGCAGACGCGGTGGGCGCGTGTTTTGCCCTGGAGCGACGCGACATCATGTCGCCGCTCATTCGCAATATGGGAGCGATGCTCGTCAAGGGCGCGACGCCGCTTGAAATTCTGCGACAGTACATGGCAAAGGGAGATTCCCCGACACGTGGGCGTGAACTCAACATCCACTTCGGCGATCTCGATCGGGGGTTCGTAGGGCAGATCTCGCCACTCGGCGATATGATCCCCGTGATGTCCGGGGTGACGCTCAGCTTCAAGATGCGCGGGGAGGATCGCGTCGGGCTCGTATTTATCGGCGACGGTGCCACGTCAACCGGCGCGTTTCATGAAGGGATTAACTTCGCTGCAGTGCAGCGGTGTCCGCTGGTTGTGGTGGTCGAGAGTAATCAGTACGCGTACTCCACCCCGACCAGCAAGCAGACCGCAGCAAAACAAATGATCGATAAAGCGATCGGCTACGGTATCCCTGCGGAGCAGGCCGATGGCAATGATGTTCTCGCCGTGTACGACGCCAGCAAGCGTGCCGTGGATCGAGCGCGCGCGGGCGGCGGCGTCACGCTGCTCGAACTGCTTACCTACCGTCGCAAGGGGCACGCGGAACACGACAATCAATCGTACGTACCGGCAGGAGAGATTGAATGGTGGGAAAAGAATAACGATCCGCTCGATCGATATATCGTGGCACTCAAAGCGATGGGAGTCTCCGCTCGTCGCATCACTGCGCTGGACAAACGTGTGCACGACGAAATTGATGAGGCGACCGATCTGGCCGAGCAGTCGCCAGCGCCCGAACCGCTCGATGCACTACGCGGCGTCTATGCGGATCCACCATCAGAATCGCCTCTCTGGTTCCGCGAGGGGACGCGAGCTGCCGTTGAGGCCAACGAACGCGCCGAAGGATGGGGGACCTGGAGCATCCCCGGCAGCGATGGGAAGCCTGTATGAGCGAGATCACATATCTGGAGGCTATTCGGCAGGCGTTGTTTGACGAAATGGAACGCGATCCCAACGTCTTCTGCCTCGGCGAAGACATCGGAGCATTCGGCGGGGCGTTCAAGGTCACCGAGGGACTGATGGCCAAATACGGCGAGGCTCGTGTTATCGACTCACCGATCTCCGAGATCGGCATCGTCGGGGCCGCGGCAGGCGCCGCACATATGGGCATGCGCCCGGTCGTGGAAATGCAGTTTATTGATTTCCTGGCCAATGCGTACGATATGTTGACCAACTATGTGGCCACGGCGCGGTATCGTGCCTTCCTCCCGTGCCCGATGGTTGTTCGCGGGCCGAGTGGCGGATATGTGCGCGGTGGCCCTTTTCATTCGCAGAATCCCGAGGCGGGGTTCATTCATACGCCGGGGCTCAAGGTTGTGTATCCGTCCACCGTCGAGGACGCCTACGGATTAATGAAATCCGCGATCCGCGATGACGATTGTGTGCTGTTCTTTGAGCACAAGTATCTCTACCGTCGCATCAAGGGTGTGCTCCCGAGTGGGGATTTTACCGTGCCGATCGGCGTTGCGCGCACGGCACGCACCGGCCGCGACATCTCGATCATCACCTACGCAGCTACCGTGCACAAAGCGCTTGAGGCCGCGGAGCAGCTCGCGTCCCAGCACGGCATCGACGCGGAGGTCATTGATCTGCGTTCACTCGCCCCCCTCGATGACGAGGCGATCCAGACGACGGTCCGAAAGACGCATCGGGCGCTGATCGTGCACGAAGATACCCGGACGGGCGGAATCGCCGGCGAGCTCACAGCACGAATCAATGAGTCGTCGTTCGCGTGGCTCGACGCGCCGGTGATGCGTGTGACGGCGCACGACATCCCGCTACCGTATGCCCCGCAACTGGAAGATTTTGTGTTGCCACAGACCAGTGACATCATTCGTGCGGCCCGCTGGGTCGCCGCGTACTAGCGATGACGGCCGAAACAAGCGACGAAAACGAACAATCCATCGCGCTTGGTCGCACGGTTGGGGTCGGGTGCTTTACTTTCTTTGTTGGCGCATGGAGTGGCGGAATCGTGGCCGTGCTTGTGGGCAAGATCGTGGAGGGGATGAAGGAGTCCCCTGCCTGCGAAGGGTTGCCGGTGTGCAACTGGTACGTTTATGCAGGGGTGGGCGCCGTGATCGGAGCTCTCACCTTGCCCGTATTGGTGCTGAATAGGCTCAAGCGCAGCCGCAAGGCTGCAGATAACTCGCGAGGATAGAACGTGGCGCGCATTGACGTGGTAATGCCCCAGATGGGGGAATCGATCGCAGAGGGCACGATGTCCCGATGGCTCAAAAAGCCCGGCGACTCGGTGAAGCGCGATGAACCACTGTTTGAGATATCCACCGACAAGGTGGACGCGGAGATTCCGGCACCGTCCGCAGGCATTCTTGTCGAAATTCTGGTGACCGACGGTCAGACCGTTCCGGTACAAACCGTGGTTGCGCGTCTCGAGACCGACGCCAGCTCGGCCGCAGTCGTCACCGCGGCGCCAACGCCAGCTCCCGTGGAGGCAGCCGCGCCGGCGGCCGCCGTGACGTCAGAGGCTGCGCCTCCCATAAAGCAGGCGCTCAACAATCCGCTTCCTCCTACGCCACTGAGTGGGGCTGCTCCCGGATCGTTCGAAGAGCGCATTCGCACCAAATCGTCACCGCTCGTGCGCAAGATTGCGGCAGAACACGGTATTGAACTGGCAGCACTCAGTGGCAGCGGTATCGCCGGTCGTGTCACAAAGAAGGACATCATCGCGCACATCGAGAATGGAGCGCCTGCTCCGCTGCCTGGATCGACCGGTACGGCCGTCGCGCCGTCTATGTACGCGCCCGCTGGTTATGGCTTTGAGCCGCCGGTTGTTCATCCATGGCCCGATGATGTGGTTGAACCGATGTCCAGGATTCGTCGACTAACGGCGGGTCACATGGTGTACTCCAAGCACACCTCGGCGCATGTGACGTCGATCTTTGAGGTCGACTTAACAAAGGTGGCACGCATTCGCCAAAGCCTGCGCGCCGAGTTCGAGCGCCAGTACGGTGAAAAACTGACCTATCTGCCGTTTATCACGCGCGCAGTGGTCGAGGGTCTCAAGAAGTTCCCCGTGCTCAATGCGGCGGTGCGCGGCAACGACATCGTGTTCCGCAAGCGTTACAATGTCGGCATCGCCGTAGCGCTGGACTGGGGGCTCATCGTGCCTGTTATTAAGCAGGCTGATACACTCAACCTCGCCGGGCTGACCAAATCCATCAACGATCTGGCGACACGGGCACGGGGAAAGAAGCTCCGTCCCGAGGATGTGCAGGACGCCACGTTCACAATTACAAATCCGGGCGTCTTTGGTTCAGTGGCGGGAACACCCGTGATCCCGCAGCCACAGGTGGCGATCCTTTGCCTGGGAACCATCGAGAAACGGCCAAAGGTCATCACCGGCCCCGACGGAGAGGACACGATCGCCATAAGGACCTGCGCATATTTTGCCCTGTCGTTCGATCATCGCATCGTCGACGGGTCCGACGCGGACCGATTCATGGCCTTTGTGAAGAAGCAGCTCGAATCAGTGGTTGAGCCCACGCAGTAAAATGCCACGTGCACTGATGACCAACTCCCTTACTGTGGGCGCCGATCAGCGCGCCGCGACAATAAACCAGCTGAAGGAGCGACGTCACGTGGCCCGGGAGGCGCAGTGCAACTACTGGATTTTCGAAGATGCCTCGACTCAGGGTACGTTGCTCGAGTTCATTGAGGCGCGGGACGAGGCGACGTTACGCCGGGCGCATGCGCTGCTTGGCGACACTGCAGTCACACAGATTTTTCTCGAAGTGGAGTTATAGATCATGCCCACCCGTTCAATCACCATCGCCGGCACGACCTGGCGCGTATTTCCCTCGGGGTACGTGACGCAGTACGAGCACGATGAATTCGGCCTGCTGTTTGTCAGCGGGTCAGGACCACAGCGGAAAGTGCGCGTGACGCGTTACTCCCCGCTGGGATCCCGGTCGCGTGAGCAGTCGCTCGCCGAGCTGGCGGACAGCGATTTGCTGACACTGTTCGAGCAGTCGCAGAGCAGCCAGATGTCTCCCGAAGCGGGATACGCGCAGTGAGCTCGTCGGCGCCTCTCGAGGCGCCGGCCCGTTGTGTTGATCTGCACATGCACTCCACGGCGTCCGACGGATCACGGCCGCCCGAGGAAGTGGTGCGAATGGCCATTGCGCGCGAACTCGCGGCGATTGCCCTTACGGATCATGACACCGTCGCCGGCATCGACGCCGCACGTGAAGCGGCGCTTGGCTCGTCGCTGGAAGTTGTAGCCGGCGTCGAGCTCTCGGCGTATCAGGGCGACGATGAGGTTCACCTGCTTGGATTGCACCTTCAGGATCTCGCAACAATCCACGAATCGCTTGCCGCGTTCCGCGATGCCAGGCGTGAGCGTGCACAGCAGATCGTGGTGCGACTGAACGAAATTGGAGTGCACATCACCTTTTCCGATGTCCTCGACGAAGCGCAGGACGCCGCGATCGGTCGCCCGCACGTAGCCAAGGCGCTCGTCGAAAATGGATGGGCGCGTGATCTTCGCGACGCGTTCGATCGTTATCTGGGTGCCGGAAAGCCGGCGTATCTGGAGAAGCGGCGGCTGACGATCGCGGCGGCGATTGCCATGGTGCACGCTGCCGGTGGCGTCGCTTTTCTGGCCCACCCCGGTGCGCACGCGACGATGGCAAGGATCTCGGCGTTGCGGGATCATGGACTCGATGGAGTCGAGGTGCTGCATCCGAGTCACAGCGCCGACGATCGGAGGCAAATACTTTCCATCGTGCGCGAGCTCAACTTGGTGCCAAGCGGAGGGTCCGACTGCCACGGTGCCGAAACAGGTGCGCGGGCCATCGGATCGATGCAGGTACCTGCGTCGTGGATGAATGAACAGATCGAACGCGCTCACCAGGTGCGGAGCACGTGACCGCCGCGTGCACGACCGCCGTCACGTGAAGCGATGACGCCTCCCGTCGCCCTTGTCACTGGCGGAGCGCGTCGTGTCGGTGCGTCCATTGTGCGGGCGTTGGCCGTGCGTGGATATCATGTTGCGATTCACTACTCGTCGTCTGAAGCAGCGGCCGAAGGACTGCTGACAGAGATCGGCGGGGCCGATGTGGGTGCACTTTTTCAGGCAAACTTTGAGGACCCCGGCGCTCCGGATGGGCTGATTGAGCAGGTCGGCGCGCACTTCGGCCGGCTCGACGTGCTGATTAACTCCGCGGCGTCGTTCGCAAGAACGCCGCTCGACGAAGTCACGCCACAGGTATTCGATGAGATCATGGCGGTGAACCTGCGGGCGCCGTTCTTTCTTTCCGTGAAGGCTGCGAAGTTGATGCGGACCAGCCTGAGTGAAACGGAGGTTGGTCTTATTGTGAATATTGCCGATCTCGCGGCCTTCGAAGCGTGGTCAAAGTGGTTGCCGCACAGCATTTCAAAGCGGGGCATTGTGGAGATGACCCGCGGCATGGCGCGCGCGTGGGGACCCTTCGTTAGGGTCAATGCGATCGCGCCCGGTGTGGTGCTACTGCCTGACGACTGGCCTCCCGATACTGGAGAGGAACTGCGATCGACAACGCCTCTTGGCAGGATTGGCAGCCCCAGTGACGTCGTCGGGGCCGTGCACTACCTCCTGGACGCGATGTTTGTCACGGGGGAGACACTTGTGGTCGATGGCGGGCGCCTGATCAGGAACCACACGCCCTGACAAACGATAGGTTTACTACAAGTCTGCCGGTGCTACATTCTTCGCCGTCAGGGACGTGGCGTACACAGCGCCGTTCACTTTTTTCGTGATGACATTTCGTGGCAACTTTTGATTTTGATGTTGTGGTCGTGGGGGCCGGTCCCGCCGGAATGACCGCGGGCCTGTACACGGGTCGTGCCCTCCTGAAGAGTATTGTACTGGAGCGAGGGGCTCCCGGTGGAGAATTGTTGAATACGGAAATGATTGAGGACTATCCGGGATTCGACATCGTGGAAGGCTGGGACCTCGCACAGAAGTTTGCAGCGCATGCCGACAAGTTCGGTGCCAACATCCAGACGGGCAATGTCGAGCGCGTGAAGCAGATGGCCGACGGCAGCTTCGAAACCACAACCGACAATGGCGACGTGTATCGTTCACCTGCCGTTATCGTCACCGCCGGCGGCACGCCCATTAAACTGAACGTTCCCGGTGAACTGGAATACGCAGGGAAGGGGGTGTCCTACTGCGCAGTGTGTGATGGGGCCTTCTTCAAGGGGCACCGGATCGCAGTCGTGGGCGGCGGAGACGCGGCGTGTGAAGAGGCCGATTACCTCACCCGGTACGGGGAGAAAGTGTTCCTGATCCATCGGCGTGACGAATTCCGTGCATCGAAAATTGTGCAGAAACGGGTCTTCGAAAATCCCAAGATCGAAATCATCTGGAACACGGTGGTCGAAGAGGTGCACGCCGATGAGCAGGGCCTGGTGAACGGACTGTCCTTGCGCAATGTGATTACGAACGAGCCCTTCAGGCTGGATGCGACGGCGATGTTTGTGTTCATTGGATTCAAGCCCAACACCGGTCTCATTGCCGATCACGTGGATCACGATAGCACCGGTTATGTGATCACCGACTGGAACATGCAGACCACCATCCCCGGATTGTTCGCGGCCGGCGACGTTCGCGTTCAGCTGACGCGACAGGTTACCACTGCCGTCGGCGACGGCACGACGGCCGCCGTCGCGGCAGAGAAATACATCACGGCGCTCCGGCGCGATAAGGCCGTATGAAAATCACTTCCCTCGTTGTCGGGCCCTTTCAGGAGAACACCTACCTGCTGGAGGACCGCGAGAGCAATGAGGCCGTACTCATTGATCCCGGTGACGAAGGGGAGCGAATCATCGAGCTGGTTGTTCGCAGCAGCGCGAAGCTGACGGCGATATGGGTCACACACGGACACCTCGACCACGTGGGCGGTATTGCCGCAGTTAAGCGCCGCTGGGATGTACCCATTTATCTGCACCCGGCCGATGCCATGCTGTACGGCGACGGGGCCATCCGTGCCGCGGCCCAGTATCGCGTCCCGTTTGATCCCCCTCCGCCGCCAACTGACGCGCTGTCCGAAGGCGCGACGCTGCGGCTGGGGCAGCAACTTTTTGATGTGTGGCACACGCCGGGGCACTCCCCGGGACACGTGGTCATTCATGGACAAGGGGTCATGTTCGGCGGGGATCTGATCTTCGCCGGCTCTATCGGCCGCACCGACCTCCCTCTGGGAGATCCGGCTCAGATGATGCGATCGCTGGGACGCGTCGCGAACATGGTTGGAGAGCTCACGATCTATCCAGGGCACGGTCCCTCGACCACGCTGCACCGGGAGCGAGCGTCCAACCCCTTTCTCAACGACCACGCGCGACCGATCAGCCGACGAGAATAGCTGACACCCGGTGTGATACCGGCGGTGGGGGTTTTAACATCCTAGGGTGTTCACAGTGAGGCGACTCTCGCCTCACTCAGAGCACTTTCTCCGCCTCACCGCCCAGCCTCTCATGCGTTTCTCGCGTTCGATCAGCGCCCGTCGCGCCATCCTGACCTCCTTCGTCGCTTCGGTTGGCTTTATCGCAGCCTGCGATACCACGGCCGGCTTTCGTCCGGACGAAGTATTTTGGGGTTTCATCACCCTTCGCGGCCTCGAAGTAAGCGGTGCACAGCGACTCGAGCCAACGGCCCTCTTTTTCCGGGGTACGGTGTCGCAGCTCCCGAGCTCCGCGCTCAAGCCCGACTCATGTTTCGGCACGCAGGCCTTTGTGCCGCCAGCAAATAGTTTCACGAACGTCACCTTCCTCGATGCGGGAGCGGCGCTCAGCGTTCAGCTGGGTAGCCAGTTGTCCCAACTGCCGAGGACATTGGACGGAACCGGAAAAACGGTGTACGCGTTGCCGTCTCCCGGCACATTCGCCTACGCACCGGGCGACTCGTTCAACGTGAGTGTGCCAGGAGCGCCGGGCGGCTTTCCGCAGGCGGCGGTACGGGCTCGAACAGCCGAGGCGTTCGTCCTCGATCCGGTGACCATAAACCTGGCCGCCCCGCTTCAGCTGCGTTGGAATGCCGCGGCCGACACCAACAGCGCGATGATCCTGTCCCTGCGCTGGACACCGGCAGGTGGTGGCGCCAACTTCACGCAGGAGATTCGGTGCGCCTACCGCGATGATGGTCGCGATTCCATCAAGGTTGCCCAATTCAGCGCCTGGGCCGACACGACCAACATTCGGCGTACCATCGCGGCCACGCGATTGCGCACGTCCGCCGTGCCGATGGCGCAAGGTGGAGCGCTGCAGGTTATTTCGACCTTCGAGTACCCTCGGCCGATCCAGTGACGTGGGCGCGCCGGCCGCGGCGCGTCCCGACACTTGCTCGCAGCTAAATAAACGACGCTCCTGTCTCTTTTCGCCCTGATTTCAGCCCGAATGACTGCGACCCGCACCGAACGAGACCCTCTCGGCACTCTGGAAGTCCCGACCGAAGCTTTGTACGGCGTGCAGACGTTGCGCGCGCTGCAGAACTTTCCGATTTCAGGGCTCAAACCCCTCGCGCCCTTTGTACTGGGGCAGGTGTGGATCAAAAAAGCGGCTGCGCTGACGCACAAGGAGACAGGGCGACTCGACGCCGCCATGGCCGACGCGATCATTCAGGCTGCGGACGAGGTCATCTCAGGTAAGCACAGGGAGCATTTTGTTGTCGATCCGTATCAGGCCGGAGCGGGTACGTCGCACAACATGAACGTCAATGAGGTGCTGGCAAATCGAGCCAACGAAATTCTGGGAGGCAAACGCGGCGAGTACAAACCGGTGCATCCCAACGACCATGTCAACATGGCGCAGAGCACCAACGACACGATCCCGACCACCATTCGACTGGCGTGTCTGTCCGAGCTCGATCCGCTGGTCTCCGCCTTCAGTGATTTGCGGGACGCGTTCGCGGCCAAGGGCCGCGAGTTCGACGACATCGTGAAGGCAGGGCGCACGCATCTGCAGGACGCCATGCCGATCCGCCTCGGACAGGAGTTTACGGCGTACGCTGGCTCGCTCGATCGTGGCCTCCGTCGCGTCATTGAAGCAGCCGACTACCTGCGCGACCTTGGGATCGGCGGGTCTGCCGTCGGGACCGGCGTCACCGTGGAGCCGGAGTATCCGGCGCTGATGAACAAACATCTCATGAAAATCAGCGGGCTGACGCTGCGCATCGGGCAGGATCGCATTCAGCTGATGCAGAGCATGGGAGATGCGGCAGCGTTTTCGGCCGCTGTGCGTGTTCTGGCCATCGATCTCTCGAAAATAGCCAGCGACCTGCGACTGATGGTCATGGGTCCGCGCACGGGCATTAATGAGATCGTGCTGCCGGCTGTCCAGCCCGGATCCTCGATCATGCCCGGAAAGATTAATCCATCGATTCCCGAGATGGTGAATCAGGTGTGCTTTCAGGTGATGGGATGCGATACTACGGTGGCCATCGCAGCTGAGCACGGGCAGCTGGAGCTCAACGTGATGATGCCGGTGATCGGCCACAACATTTTGCTGTCCATGATGATCCTCGGAAATGCCGCACGCACGCTGTCGGAGCGTTGCGTCAAGGGCATCACCGCAAACCGCGAGATGTGTGCGTACTGGGTGGAGCGGTCGGCCGCCCTCGCGACCGCGCTGATGCCACAGATCGGGTACGCGGCCGCCGCAGAGATCAGCAAGCGCTCGGTCAAGGAGGGCGTGATGATCAGAGACCTGGTCCGTCGCGAAGGAGTGATTCCCGCCGAAGACATCGACGAGGTGCTCGACCTGCGGAAGATGACTGAAATCGGTATCCCCTCCGGCAAGCACGGCCCCGCGGCGTCTGGAGGATAATTCCCTCCGCTGGTCGCTCGACGAGCGACGACGACGTATCTTTGATGTATGCGCATCACGACGTGGGCCGAGTACGGAGTCATCTGCACCCTCCATCTGGCGCGACGCGACACGGACGGGCCTGTGACCGGCCGCGATATCGCTGCGCGTGAAGGATTGCCCGTCGACTACGTCGAGCAGATTCTGCTTCGCCTCAGGCGCGCCGGCGTCATGTCGAGTGTGCGCGGGGCTCGGGGCGGCTACGCGCTGGCCCGGGACGCGTCGCAAATCACGCTGCGTGAAATCATCGCGGGCTCCGAACTGTCGACCTTCGATCTGCACTGCGTCTCGCATCCGATCACCGAGGAGCGATGCTCTGATGCACAGAGTTGCTCCATTCGACCGGTGTGGATGATGCTGCAGCAACGGATCGACGAAGCGCTCGAAAGCGTAAAGCTGTCGGACCTGCTGCACGACGAGCACGGCGTCAGACGCCGTGTGGGACTCCCCGTCCTTCCTGTCAGCGCCTGACCGGTATGCTCAGCACATGGCTTGCGGCGCGGCGGTGGCGGCGCGCCACCGAGGAGTTTGTCGCCAGCTTGATGAAAGAACCCGCCGAAGACGACGTGACCTGGCTTTCGGATGTGGCCACCGGCGGGGACGACGATCACGCGCGGTGGGAATTGCGTTATGCGCGACGTGTACTCGGTGTGCTCGTCGCACAGCGCGACACGCTGAACGATCGCACGCCGTCGGCCGTGCTCCGCGAGCTGACCAGAGCCATGTTGGCAGACCGCGCGGTCGATGCGACGCGCGTGAAGCTGGTCGAGCGGCAGTTCAATGACCGTTTCCGCGCCTATCGTGAAATGGCCGCGCTCCGCGGAGCGAAGGACGATGAGCATGAGCGGCTGGGGCGTGCCATGCTCATGCTGGCCGGCGCACCGCGCGTCATCGCCGAGGATCTCGCACGGGCCAGCGAAATTGTCGCGGCAATGGAGCAGGAGGCCAACGTGGAGCTCGCGGCTGCCTATGGGCCAGCGCGACAAGTCGAAGCACCGACACTGAACTAAACACAAAACGTGGCCGCCGGATGGGGCCACGCTCTGAGTGCCGAAGGGGGGACTCGAACCCCCACGGGCTATTGCCCACTGCGCCCTGAACGCAGCGCGTCTACCAATTCCACCACTTCGGCGAAGGAGGGTGAACCTAATCCCGCCGAGTTCCCTAAGTCAACGCAGCGTCGTCAGATACGTTGTTATCGGTCGATCGCTTGCCTAGCTTCACCAGCCATATGGGTCAACAGCCTGATGAGGACGGCATTGAATCGGTCGCGCGAAATCGGGCGGCGCGACACAACTACCAGGTTATGGATACCTGGGAGGCGGGGCTCGTCCTCACCGGTACCGAGGTGAAGGCGCTGCGGGAGGGAAAGGCGAACATCACTGAATCGTACGGCGTCGTGCGCCAGGGTGAGGTGTATCTCCTGAACATGCATATTTCTCCCTACGAACGTGGCGGCTACGTGAATCACGAACCCACGCGACTGCGAAAACTCCTCCTGCACAAGAAGGAGATCAAACGGCTCATCGG
>JBGTBX010000084.1:0-3347 GCA_041749115.1 Gemmatimonadaceae bacterium | reverse complement strand
AGCATGGGCACAGGATGCGTCACCTGCTGTTCTTGCAAGCCTTGCACCGGTTGTGCTCGCGGTGGCGAAATCCGGAGACCTGAGGGCGAACTCACTCACGTCGCTCGCGGTTGAAGAGCTGCTCCTGCACATCCGCACGCTTGCGCGGAATCTGTTTGTCGACGAACGCGCGACGTTCCCGCTTGCATTAAGCGGTGGTTTGATGAATCGGGGCTCGCTGTTACGCAAACGACTGGCTGGCCGGCTTAAGGCCAGCGTGCCCGGGGCTGTGCTTCGTGAGGACGATGTCGTTGCGGTGCGGGGCGCCGTCACCGCTGCTCTGCGTGCCTTGAGGGATCTGGCCCAACGCTGATCTGCCGCCGTCGCGCTCCATCAGGAACGCGACGGTGCTGCAGACCTTCACACGTTCCGAAGCTCTTTACGTTGGAACGACCGGTCCGACGCCTTCGACCGCCGGTACATCGGACGGCGACCACAGTCCTTCGGACTTGCCAATGAACACTGCGGCGCTGAAGTCACCGCAGACGTTGACCGTGGTGCGCGCCATGTCGAGGATTCGATCGACGCCGAGGATGATCGCGATCCCTTCGCCAGGCACGTTGAACATGGCCATCACGCCGACAAGCAACGGGATGGATCCACCGGGAACGCCGGCAGCGCCGACCGCCGTGATCACGCACATGACCATCACCGCGGCCATCTGACCTAACGAGAGGTCCACGCCGAAAGCCTGCGCGAGTGTGATCACCGTTATGCCTTCAAAGAGTGCCGTACCGTGCATACACAGGGTAGCGCCGAGCGGCATGACAAACCCGGCAACCGAGGCTGGAACCCCCAGGTTGCGTTCGGCGGTCTCGAGTGCTGTTGGCAGGGTCGCGCTGCTCGAGCTCGTTGAGAACGCGGTGACCAACGCACCACGCACACGTTTAAAGAACAGGATCGGCGAGATCCCGACGAACACCTTGAGGATCGTCGAAATGTTGATCACACGATGCCGGATCAGGGCGACGATTACCGTGGCCACGTACCAGCCCAACAGTCGAAGCAGCTCGAACCCGAATCGGGACGTGACTCCGAAGATCAGACACGCCACCCCGATAGGCGCGAGGCTCATGGCAATATCGACGATTCTGATGACCACATCGTTCAGTGCTTCCAGCCAGCCGATCATTGGCTTCGCTTTCTCGGGGTTGATCATGGTGAGCGCGGCACCAAAGATCAGCCCGAAGAAGATCGTACCGAGGAGATCCAGATCGGCCGCTGCCTTGATCGGATTGCGCGGCACAATGTTTACGATGGTCTCAATCCCGAAGTTCGACATCGCCGCCGCTTCGACCTTGGACGAGGCATCACCGGCGAACGTCGCCATGAGCTCCGTGCGAGTTTCGACCGGGATTCGTTCACCTGGGCGGGCGAAGGACACCACAACCAAACCGAGAATGACAGCGAGGGTGGTCGTCACGAAGAAATAGCCAAGTGTTTTTGACCCCACGCGACCAACACGGCGGATGTCCCCGAGCCCGGCAACGCCTAACGTGATCGACGCGAACACGAGTGGGATCACGATCATGAACAACATCCGCAGGAAAATCTGCCCGATCGGGCCTGCGATGTAATGATTGATCCCTTCGACCAACGGATGGGTCGATCCGATCGTGGCATTCGCCAGAATGCCGATCGACGCGCCGACCACGAGGCCCAGCATGATCTTGGTGTGAAGCTTCATTCCGGTACCAGATGATTCAGACATGTCAGCGCGAGAAGGAGAGTGCGTGGCGCACGGGCAGTCGCTCGTGACCCCGAGTAAAGGAAGTTCTTATCAGAACAGCGTATCCACGACAACCCGTTTGCCCGTCCGCAGCACGGACCTGTGATATCCGTAGGAGAAGTAGAACACGAGCTCGCCTAACGCGGCGTACGAATAGGTGTACGCAGAGCCGCGGAGGGGCACCATCGCGGCGAACTCGGCATAACACAACGCGGCGAATCCGCAAACAATGGCGGCAAGGAGAAACGAAAAGACGATCGCAGGACCTGCGCCGAGTCGCGCGGAGTCGCCCACAATCGCTGGGCCCGTGGTGGCAAAAATTCCAACGCCGATGGTCGCCCCGACCGCCAGCGCTGTGAGGTGCCACTTAGTACGTGATCTCTGGAGTCCTCGCCCACTCTGTCCCGCTTCAGCTTCACAATCTGCTACCGATTTTCTGGCGAAGATGGAGACTGACATGGGGCTCGGTTCGGGGAATGAGCAACGGTGCTACCGGGAGCGGCACTTGAGCGCGCAAAGTTAGGACACGCGACGCTGAATGGCCAGACGTCGGCGAGGTGACTCAGCCGCGAGGGGCTTCAGCGGTCACAATGGCGGTGTCCAGCACGGCCCGTCCACTGCGCATCACAGCAGGGCGAAAGCGTATCTCGCTCAGCATCTCCCGAATTCGCTTGTTGTAACCGCGATCGTTCGAAGGATTGAAGTCCAGAAGCGTGGCGTTGCCGAGTGTATCAACTTCGAAGTACGCCACCATCTTGTACGGTCTGACCTTCTTGGGAACTGGCAGCGGAAGGATGGGGAGTGCAATAACAGAGGGCGGATAAATCTCCGAGTCATCGTTCCCTGCTCCCGTTCCACTCCCCACACCGGATCCCTTTCCGGTACCGACACCCGATCCGGTCCCGCCACCGCTTCCAACTCCACTTCCAGCTGAACCATCTTTGCCCGCACCACCTCCCACACCCTGCTCGATGCTTTGTGGCTGTACAGCGCCTTTCGATGCGGTGTCAGCCGTCAACTTTTGCTCCTGGACGGGCGGAGGGGGCGGTTTGGGAGGTTCAGGTGGTTTTTCTTCTTTCGGCGGCGGCGGAATGGGGGGGGGAATCTGATCTGGTATCACCATGGGCGGCGTCCCCGGTTCGGGAACCGAGAGAAAGCGAATACGTTCCGCACCACCTGTCCCGTTGTTCCCCCCGCCGCCCCCTCCTGCCCTGCCGTCGCCCTTGGGCCCCCTCTGCTGCACGGCGTCTATCTGCCGCGACACCCAAATCGGGGGCAACAGGACAATGACGATCAGGGCGATGTGCAGCAGCAGCGACGCCATCGTTGCTTCGCGCCGCGGTCCCGCCACCTCAGGAATACCTACCGGGGGCCGATAGCGCGGACGAGGAGGTGGCGGGGGGGGTGTGTCGCCCCCCTCACCCTCGTCGGGAATAAAGTTTTCGCGCTTGAGTGTCATACGAGGATCATAAGTACCAGGCCTCCAGAAGTCTCACGCAACGGAGACACTCATGTATACGGCTTCCCGACTCGTGGGTTCAATAAAGAAGCCGGCGGACCCCAAGGGGGATCCCCCCGC
>JBGTBX010000083.1:0-6336 GCA_041749115.1 Gemmatimonadaceae bacterium | reverse complement strand
GCTGCCGATATCGACGCTCGTGGCGTCGACCTCAATAGACCTGTCCGTTCGATTCGGAGCGTTGGAGGGTGCCGCTCGCGTGGGATGGTCAACCTCTTCTATGCATCAAACCCGCGATCAATCTTGTCTTACCGCCATATCATTCGAGTGACCGGCGGAAGGAAGGTGCTCTTCCTTCAAGCTGCCACAACAGAGGCCCTTTCAGAAGCGCGTCTCAAGGCTGCGGAGATCCGCGCAATTCTCGACGGGGTCGATGACGTTTGGGTGACGAATGAACGGTTGCGGGAGTGGGTTGAGTCACTGCATCTCGTCGTACCGGTATCGATCGTGTCCCCATTCGTCTCATTGATCCAGGACTATGGTTCGGCCGAGCTCCCAGAGGCTACAACGGTTATCGCTACTTCGTGCTGGGAGGGGGGTCAGGTCTATGGCGTCCAACTAACCGTGGATGCCGTGGCGCGCCTGAGGCAGTCGCAGCCCGATGCCCGGCTGATCGTCCTCCTGTATGGTCGGAACACCCTCAAGTCACGGGAGATGGCAATGGCCTTGGAGGCGACTCCTTGGGTGCGAGTCGTGCAGGGAGCCGATGAGGAGACTGTCGAACAAATACTCGGCACCTGCGATGCCCTTGTCCGCGCATCGAGTAGTGATGGTGATTCCCTGATCGTGCGTCGTGCTCTTAGCTTGGGTCGTCGGGTTCTCGCAAGTGACGTCGTGCCCCGGCCTACCGGCGTCGAGCTCTTCTCCCTTTCCAGCGAAGACTTGCTCGCCGCGCTCGAGTGCCCTCGCCGCCGAACGAGCGACGGAGCCGGCCTTGGGCCATCAGTCCTCACCACCGTTCTAGAGTTGGCCTCGCAGATCCGGTGAAAAGCCGGATTCGTAATAGCGTGTTACCGGGTGGATTAAGTGCCTCGCGCTAGAGGGATGAGGATCGCTCAGGTGATCCCCAATTTGGGCATAGGCGGCGCCGAGGTGATGACGACCATTCTCTCGGAGGAGCTTGCCAACCGGGGTCACGAAGTAGCCGTGATCTCGCTGTTTCCGATAGAGCACAACGCCATATCAGCGAGGCTTGCTTCTAGCGGCGTAGCAATAGTATCGCTTGACAAGAAGCTCGGTATGTCCCCAGCCGTATGCTTTCGACTCTCGAAGACGATAATGGAGCTTCAACCAGACATTATCCATACGCACCGTTACGCGCTGCGCTACTTGGCCCTGTACCTTCTCAGGCCGGATGGTTGTCCGGTAGTACATACTAGTCACAACGTTCCCGCCCGAGAAGTAGATTCGACGACGCGTTTGCTATTTAAGCTCTGGTTCCGATGGAGGCGTGTGCGTCCGGTGGTACTCTCACCTCTGCTTGCACGTTCCTTCGAGGACACTTATGGTCAGACCGGGTGTGCGATAGTCCCGAATGGCATTCGGATAGCAGAACTGAGTGCCCAAGCCGCCCAGTCGAAGTCGATAGAATGGCGTCGTAGCGTCGGCGTGCCAGATCGCCGTTTCGTCCTAGCTTTCGTTGGGCGCCTTCAAGTACAGAAGGACCCGACCGCAGCCCTCAATATCTTGGCGGCTTGTGTTCGCCGCGACATTGACGCCCATCTCTGCGTCTTCGGCGAGGGGCCACTTGAGGCGGAGGTGCGGAGGCACATTGCTAGTTGCGATCTCGAAGACCGCGTCACAATGTTGGGAATGAGAACCGACGTCCCAGCGGGGCTCTCCGCCGCAGACTGCCTGGTGATGCCGTCGCGATGGGAAGGCTTGCCTCTCGCTGCAATCGAAGCGATGGCTCTGGGCACTCCGGTGATTGCGAGCTCCGTGGGTGATCTGCCGCATTTGCTACGCGACGGCGCTGGAGTAGTCATATTGCCAGGCGACATAAGCGGATTTGCAGATGCAGTGGTTACACTGGCAATTGATAGTGCCTTTCGCGACAAGATCGTTGACAAGGCAATTGCTCGGTCCTTAGCCTATTCCCATGAGGTTATGGTTGACGGCTATGAGCGCGTCTATAGGGAGGCTTCGTGGGTGCGCACCAGGCCCGCGGCTTCCTAGCGGTGAGTAAGGTAGCGGCGCTCCGAAAGTGGCGTCGCACTGGGCGTCCGAAAGTGGAAAATAGCCAGTTCGGTCGAAGGAAGAGCGCCGAGACGACAGGACTCAGGCTTCTCCTGGTCACGTTCGAAATGAATCCGGCCTCGCACGTCCTGGCGTGGCAGTTCCGTGTCGCAGAGGAACTCTCAAGTCATGTAGAGAGGCTTGTAGTATTCACGCACCTGAAGGATCCAGATGCTCCGGTTCCGTGCAACGTAGAGATTCTGCTATTTCCATTGTGGCTACTCAAGGCACCGCTTCGTTGGGTTGGTGGGCCCTGGCTCGCGAACTTCTATGTGTGGTGGCTCTGTTTCCGCAATAGACTGAATGTGTCCTACTTCCACATGAATATTGAATGGTGCTATCGCCTGGCCCCAGCTCTTCGTCTTCGGCAAATTCCGATCGCAATGTGGTATGCGCACGGCAGCGTGGACAAGAAGCTAATCCGCGCGCTAGACGCCTGCGATGTCGCCCTCACATCCTCCGAGTTGGGTCTCCGAGTGCCCTCGTCGAAAGTGCGCATCATAGGTCAGGGAGTCGATACGAGTAGCTTCTCGCTGATTGAAGGTCGCGACGATCAGTTTGAGATCATTTGTGTTGGTAGGATCTCCGAACGCAAACAAATCGACCGCGTTCTCGCCGTCTTCGAAGCCGTAAAGGACTCGCCGTCTAATGCGCGGATTCGGCTAAGAATAGTCGGCGTTCCGCTGACGGCCGACGATCGGATGTATGAGCGCCGTGTTCGTATGTTGGCGATACAATCGCGCCATGCAGATCAAATCGAGTTTCGAGGGCATATCGATCTCTCGAAGCTATCCGCGGAGTACGAGGGCGCGTTTGTGCACCTCAACCTGAGTAACACAGGGAGTATGGACAAGGTAGTTCTCGAATCCCTGTCCATGGGTTGCCCTGTTGTTACGTCCAATGTTGCATTCAGGTGGCTTGGAGTGACCTCGCCGGACGCATTCGTGGATGACTCGAACGACGCATCAGGAATCGCCACGCAGATTGCCGAGTACTTCGAGAGGCGTACCACCGTCGATCGGCCGGCACTTCGATCGCTCGTCGTGGGCCACCATGATCTGTCGTCTCACACCAAAAGGATCGTACAGGAGTTGGTCGCGCTGGTTGGACGTTGATGAGACGCAGCGTTCTCTTGGTAACGACGATCTTTCCTCCCGCAATTGGCGGTCCAGCGACATTCATCGACCGTTTGGCCGGTCGGCTCGCAGGCTTAGGCGCGAAGGTCACAGTGGTGTGCGCAACGCCGGCAAATGAACGGGAGGAGGACCACCAACGCCCGTTTCGGGTAATTCGCGTTTCCTCACGCACTGCCGTGCGACACCACCTTTCGGTTCGATTTCATATGTTCACGGAGGTGGCCTGTCACCGGCATATCTTGGTGAACGGTCTTGAGGCTCATGCGGCCCAGGCGGCGCGGGTGTTGCGTAGGCCGGTGATCATGAAGGTCGTCGGCGACACCGTATGGGAGCACGCCCGCACGGTCGGAGCGACGGTGCTCTCGCTGGACGCGTTTCAGAAGGCGACCCCGGAACGTCTGCTTCCGATGATCGAGGCTCGGAATCAAAGGCTGATGAACGCACGGTGCATCGTGACGCCCAGCGAATATCTGCGTCAGCTCGTGATCGGTTGGGGACTGCCCCCGGAGCGCGTGGTCGTGATACCCAATGGCGTGGAGCTAGCCCCCGGCGCACAGCCGTCGTCCCGTCGTCTCCAGGAGCCTCTACGGGCCCTGTTCGTAGGTCGCCTAACTAACTGGAAGGGAGTGGACACCCTGCTTGCTGCCCTGGTCGATCTCCCCGAGGTCGAGGTATCTGTGATTGGCGACGGGCCCCAGCTCCCCGCGCTCGTCGCCTTGTCCGAGTTGCTGGGAGTGAGCAGTCGCGTCTCATTCCTCGGTCCGGTCGACGCCGCTGGGGTGAGGGCAGGTATGGCGGCAGCTCACGTGCTCGTCCTTGACTCTATGTACGAAGGCATGTCGCACACCCTTCTCGAAGCGATGGCCTCGGCTCTTCCGTGCATCGCGTCCGACGCGGGCGGAAACCGGGAACTCATCCGATCCGGACAGGACGGAGTTCTGGTCAAGCCACAGAACGTTGGAGCCCTCCGCGACGCTCTCAGGGCTCTGCGAGACAGTGAGGATCGGAGACAAGCCATCGCTTTGGGGGGATGCCTGCGTGTCAGATCTTGGGACATAGAGGCGACGGTCACTCAGTTCGCGACCCTCCTTGAGGTCTCCTAGGCAAATGGAGAGTGTGACTCACGTTCTCTATTTATCGGACATACCGGGCCGGTTGCCCCTAAGTGGCGCAGAGAAACACGTCGTGACCCTCGTCCGGGCCCTCGCTGAACAGGGTGTCCCAGTTCGTCTCGTTGCGATGCTCTGGTCTGGGACCGATTATGACCGGGTGATCCCCCTTCTTGACCAGCTAGAAGCGGCAGGTGTCACTGTCTCCCGGATCCAACGAAGAGAACGCTCGAACCGCCTTGTCCACTTGATCTCATTAGTCGGAGCATGGGGTCGCCTATGGGCAATGTTGCGGACTTGTCGGGCCGGGGTGGTTCACCTGCACTTAGACCCCATCTTTACCCCTTTGGTGGCGGCTGCCGCAGGCTGCCGCCACATCGTCTATTCAGTTCACAATGATGAACCCTCTTGGCAGTGTATCCGCTGGAGGACCTGGTGGCGCATGCTGAGGTTCCTGCCATTGCGGTTGGTCGGAATAACCCATCACGTCACCGCCTTCGCAAAATCGACTATCGCCTGGCCTCCCGATCGCATTGATACGATCCACTATGGCGTCGAACCCGTGACGACTGGGCGACTCACACGGAATGATCTCGGTATTCCGAGCGACGCATTCGTCGTCGGATTCATCGGCCGACTGGTGCCGCAGAAGAACCTAAGTGTCCTGATCGACGCCCTCGCCACTCGACCAGACATGGTCGGTGTTCTAGTGGGTGACGGACCCTTGCGGGAGACTCTGCGTAGGGATATAGCGATTCGTGATGCCAAGAATATCTATATGCTCGGCTCGATCCCCGACGCCTCCCGTGCGATGACCGCATTTGACGTATTTTGTCTGCCTTCGCTATGGGAGGGACTGGGGTTGGTACTTGTGGAGGCGATGTTGCAAGGCGTTCCCATCGTCGCATCGACTTGCGGCGCGATACCCGAGGTACTTGGCGGGGGCTCCTGTGGACTCCTATGTGCCCCAACCTCGGCGGGGCTCGGTTACGCATTGGATACAGTTAAGGCGGATCCGTTGGGCGCATCGCAACGAACGGCAAATGGGCTAACCCATTGTGCCGATCGGTTCTCGTCGGAGATGATGGTGCGGAAGACGATCGCCCTGTATTCAGAACTTGTTTCTGCAGGCGCGCCATGACGCGTCGCGTGCTGGCTCGAACCCTATCGATCTGGTGGCTAATACTCGGTATCCCGGTGGTGCTCGGGCTTTATCGGCTAACTGCGAACGAGAACCCCGTTCTGATCTATGCAAGCCTCCTTCTCCTGCTAGTAGGTACGGTCGTCAAGCAGCAGGGGAAACTCTTCGGTCGAAACCAACGGCCCTTCGGGACCCTGCTTGCCATATTGTCTCTCGCTACGGTGCCGACGGTCTTTGGCGGCTATCAGTCGGTGGGTGACCAGTTGCGAAACCTCGTACCTTTCGCGATCTGGATATCGGTTGCGGTGTCGCTGGCGTTCAGGATTCGAAACCATCGCGACTTAGCGCGCGCATCCCGTGCATTGGAGCTCTTGGGACTCCTGGCAGTGTTTTCCGTCCTCGTCAGTTGCGCAGTAGCAACATTCAGCAGCTATCGATTCGGCGAGACCGTTAGTGCGTTCGGAATATTTCGTGTTTTTGGACCACTCGGAGATCAAGTAGGTTTCGTCATTCTGCCGATCACAATCTCCTCAATTCTGTCCGGCCGAATCGTGAGGAGCAGCGCGTGTGTCGCAGCGCTCCTCCTCACCGGAACACGAGGCGCATTGGTGGCCCTGGCCGTTGGGATGGTGTGGACAGTAGTGACCCGCAAGTCATGGTATGGGTCGTTGCGTAAAAGGCAACGCCGTCACCTTCGCAGACTCACGATAGTCTTCGGTGGTCTACTAGTAGTGGCGATCGTTGGCGGTTCCTCGTCCTTCACCCGAAACCTAACGACAGAAGCGCGAGGTACGCTTCGGGGTCGAACAACTCCGCAGGGGCTGGGCGTACGTCT
>JBGTBX010000082.1:0-28199 GCA_041749115.1 Gemmatimonadaceae bacterium | reverse complement strand
GACCTACATCGCCGCGATACGCCGAACGCCGTTCCTGCCGTCGTACCTGCTCTCCGAAGTTGCGCATCACCCGGAGCGGCTCGACGCACTGGTTAATAAAGCGGCAGGAGTGCTCCCCGGCGAAGTCGCCGCCCGCGCCCTGCAACGACTCAACACATTGATCGCCGAGAGCGTGGCTGCCGGTCGTGCGCGTCCCGTGCCGCCCCGTCAACTCCTGATCAACGTGCTGTCGCTGGTCGTGTTTCCGTTCGCGGCTGCTCCCATCGTGCGGCAACTCCTGCAGCTCGACGACGCAGGATTCGAAGAGTTCCTCGATGAGCGCGCGCGAAAACTTCCCGGCTTTATCCTCAACGCAATACGTCCATGAGAGGCCCATTCCACTTAGCTGCTGCGTTTCTGGTACAAGTTGGCGCCACGGCACTCAGGGCTACGACCCTCGCCGGCACTGCACTCGGCGCCACGGTACTCAGCGCACAGACCAGAACAGCGTCGACGGACACGGTCCGTATCAACGATCTCCATGTCGCCGTCGAACGCAATGACCAGCGGGCCGCACAGGCGGCATTGTTGCGCACGCAGGGTGACTTGCGAAACCAGTCGATCATGGCAGAACGCCTCCCGACCATCGGATTCAGCGGGCAGGCGCAGTACCTCTCCGCTGTCACCAGCTTATCGGCGCCCAACATTCCGGGATTTTCGATCCCGCAGCCGTTCAACGATCAGTACGACGCCTACATGACAGCGCGACAGACGTTGTTCGATCCCTCTCGCCGCGGACGTGCGGCCATCGAAGCCGCCCAAACCACCGAAGGTGAGGCTACACTCGCCGCAACGCTCTATCGCACACGACTGCAGGTGAACGATCTCTTCTTCTCGGTGCTTCAGGCCGACGCACAGTCGCGCACGCTCAGTGCCGCAATCGCCCTGCTCGAATCGCACCGATCCATCGCGGCCGCACGCGTGAGGGATGGCGTCGCGCTCCCCAGTGAAGAACTCGCCATCACCGCAGAAATCACACGGCGGCGGCAAACGCAGGAAACTCTGAACGCCGAACGACTGGCAGCGATCCATATGCTCGCCTCGCTCACCGGCACTGCGATCGACGCGAACACCGTTCTGAGCGTCCCTGACGTACGCTCCGCCGTCACCTCCGTGCGCGATCGGCTGATGAATGAACGCACACGTCCGGAATACCAGCAGTTTGCGGCAACGCGACAAACGATCGAAGCGCGCCGAGAGGCGCTCACGGCACAAACGAAACCGCGGGTGTCTGCCTTCGGCAGGGCAGGGTACGGTCGGCCCGGTATTAATCAGCTGTCCCGCGACTTTGACACGTACTGGATCACCGGCGTTCAAGTCGAATGGTCGCCGTTCCGTTGGAGCGGCATCGGCACCAGCCCCGATCGCGATCGGCAGATCCTCAAACTGCAGCAGGACATCGTCGCGACCGAAGAGGCCGCGTTCACCGATGGCCTGCGCCGCACGATCACACGTGACATCGAACTGCTCGACCAGCTCACCAGATCAATCGCCATCGACGACGAAGTGATCGCACTGCGCGAACAGATTCTCGCCGAGTCACAATTGCGCTTTCAGGAAGGTGTCATCACCTCCTCGCAGTTGGTCGATCACGAAACAGAGCTCACCTCGGCGCGTCTCGAACGCGACAGCCGGCGTATCGGCGTGCTGCGCCTTGAGGCCCAAATCCTTACAACCGCGGGGTACCCCGTCCGATGATGCGCACACAAAGCCTCACACATTCATTGGCGATCGCGGCGCTGGCCAGCCTGGTTGCCTGCGACAAGGAAACGCCCGCCGACGCGTACGGAAATCTCGAGGCCGAAGAGGTTGTTGTATCTTCCCAGATCTCCGGGCAGATCCAGCGACTGATCCCCGAAGAAGGGATGCACCTCGACAGCGGGGTTGTAGTTGCCCTCATCGACACCGTCCCCATGTCGCTCGATCGTGATCAACTCTCGGAACAGCGACGAGTGATTGCCGCCCGCCAGCGCGAGATCACGCAGCAGCTGAACGTGATTGATGTGCAGGCAGAGATCGCCGCGCGCACGTTAGCCCGCACGCGAAGATTGTTCGATGCCAAGGCCGCGACGTCTGCTCAGATGGACCAGGCAGAGCGCGAGGTCAGGGTGCTGCAGGCTCAACGCGAGGCAGTCGTCGCATCGAGAGGTTCGTTAGGTGCGGAATCCAGAGTGATTGATCGCCGAGTAGCGCAGCAACGGGATCGTATTCAACGAGCGACCGTGGTGAATCCGAAATCCGGAACCGTGCTCGTCACATACGCGCGCGCCGGAGAAGTCATTCAGCAGGGGCAGCCTCTGTTCAGGATAGCGGCGCTCGACACACTGATTCTGAGAGCTTATGTGACCGGCTCACAATTGTCGTCGTTCCGGATCGGGCAGCGTGTGCAGGTCAACGTGGATGATGAGCAGGGCCTGCGCGCGATTGAAGGAATTGTGCAGTGGATCAGTGACAAGGCCGAGTTCACACCGACGCCGGTTCAGACCCGCGACGAGCGCGCGACGCTTGTGTATGCAGTGAAGATCCGCGTGCCGAACGCTGGCGGGTTGCTCAAGATCGGCATGCCCGGCGACGTGACGCTATCGCCCGCCGCGACTGCACAGGTGCCGTGATGTCTGATGTGGCAGTGTCCGTCCTGGGCGTGTCGAAAAAATTCGGGGAGACACGTGCGTTAAATGATGTGTCCGTCGATGTAGCTCCGGGCGAGCTGTTCGGGCTCGTGGGGCCTGATGGCGCCGGCAAAACGACACTCTTCAGAATACTCACGACGCTGCTTGTGCCTGACGAGGGCTCCGCAACCGTTCTGGGTTACGATGTGGTTAAATCCCTGTGGCAGATCCGGAAACTGGTCGGTTACATGCCTGGGCGCTTCTCGTTGTATGGTGACCTGACCGTTCAGGAAAATCTGGAGTTCTTTGCTGCCGTGTTCGGGACCAATCTCGCCGAGGGGATGGAGATTGTTGCACCGATTTATGATCAACTCGCGCCGTTCAAGACGAGGCGAGCGTCTGCGCTGTCTGGCGGGATGAAACAGAAGCTCGCGCTCAGTTGTGCGCTCGTACATCGTCCGAAGATTCTGCTGCTTGATGAGCCGACGACCGGTGTGGACGCGGTGTCGCGCAAGGAGTTCTGGGATCTGCTCGACACGCTGCAGGGGTCGCAGGAGGGGCTCAGCATCGTCGTGTCCACGCCATACATGGATGAAGCCGCGCGATGTGATCGTATTGCTCTGATGCAGGGTGGACAATTGCTTGCGATCGAGGAGCCGGCCGCGATCGGGAAGTTGTTCCCGCGTCCGTTGTTCAAGATCGTCTCCAGGCAGCGACATGAGCTGCTGGTCGCGCTCAAGACCTATCCGTATGTGCATTCAGCGCTGCCCTTTGGAGAGGCTGTGCACTTCAGTGACTCGCGAGCCAACACAACGGAGACGGATGTTGTTCAGGGCGTCCGGACGTATCTGGACGGCCAGAACATTCGCATTGAAGAGATCGCGCCGCTCGCTCCCGGTATCGAGGACGTGTTTATTGAACTGATGGGCGCGCATGCTGCGGCCGAATCGAAGGTGGCCGCATGACTGAACATCTGGTCGATAACACGCAGGCGATCTCTGTTCGTGCCCTCTCGCGACACTTCGGATCGTTCACGGCGGTCGACCAGATCACCTTCGACGTCGGACAAGGTGAAGTGTTCGGTTTCCTTGGCGCAAACGGTGCCGGCAAAACGACGGCGATCAAAATGTTGATCGGCCTGCTCGCTCCTAGCGAGGGTGAGGCAACGGTCGCCGGTTTTGACGTGCGGAGAGACGCCGAATCGGTGCGTCGGCGCATCGGGTACATGAGCCAACGGTTCTCACTTTACGAGGACCTCACCGTCTGGGAAAACATTCAACTGTATGGCGGCATCTACGGGCTTTCGTCGAAAGAGGTGAAACAACGCGGCTCGGTACTGCTCGACGAGCTCAATTTCGCCGAGCGTGCAAAGGAGTTCGTGCGCGGAATTCCGCTGGGCTGGAAGCAGAAACTGGCGTTCAGCGTGGCGATGCTGCACGAGCCACGTGTGGTATTCCTCGACGAACCGACCGGCGGGGTTGATCCCATCACACGTCGGCAGTTCTGGGAACTGATTTATCAAGCGGCTTCGAGAGGCACGACCGTGTTCGTAACAACACATTATCTGGATGAAGCGGAGTACTGCGATCGGATTTCGATCATGGTGGACGGTCGCATCGCCGCGTTGGGCACACCGCGTGAAGTCCGCGCATCGCATAAAGCCGCAACGCTCGACGAAGTGTTTCTCGCATTAACACGTGGCAGTGCGGCCGCAAGCGCGGGAGCTGCCTGATGGGAGGAGGTGGAGCGATCGCGGCACTCGGAGCGTTCATCAAAAAGGAGATCCGGCACATACTGCGCGATCGCCAGACGTTGATCATTCTCCTGATACTGCCGCTCGCCCAACTGGTGGTGTTCGGATATGCGGTGCGTACCGACATTCACGATGTACGCATCGCATTAATCGGTGAGGGGACCGATCCCGCCGTCGCTGCGTTGCACGCACGATACACCGGCAACGGACGATTCCGCATTGTGCACGAAGGGCTCCGCGCCGATGAGCTTCATAGCGCCTTCGCACGTGGAGAGGCAGACGTCGCTGTGCTGCTCGAGCCGGGGCTCGCAGGTCGCCTGGCGAGCGGTACACCGACGCGCGTTCTGATTGTATCAGATGCCGCCGATCCCAACACCGGCGCGACGATGCAGAACTACGCCGCCGGCGTGATCACCGACTGGCAGGAAGAGATCGGCGCCAACCAGGGTCTCGTGAAGATTGATATCGAACGGCAGATGCGGTTTAATCCAACACTGGAAAGCGTCAATCTGTTCGTGCCCGGTTTGATCGCCATCATTCTGACACTTGTGACATCGATGATGACCGCGATCTCGCTCTCGCGCGAGAAGGAACGCGGCACGTTCGAAGTGCTGCTCGTGTCACCGCTCAGGCCGTGGCACATCATCATCGGAAAAGTTGCGCCGTATCTCCTGCTCGCAGTCCTGAACGTGGTGACCGTCCTTGTGGCTGCGTGGCTCGTGTTCGACGTACCGTTTCGTGGAAGCCTCTTCCTGCTGTTGTCTGCGAGCACGCTGTATGCCCTGGTCGGACTTGCGATCGGTGTATTGATCGCCGCAGTGACCACGTCGCAGCTCGCGGCGATGCTTGCAGTGCTTGGCGCCACGATGCTGCCCAACATCATGTTGAGCGGGATGGTCTTTCCGATCGCGAGTATGCCGGTGCCGCTTCAGCTCGTCTCGAATATCGTACCCGCGCGCTGGTTCATTGAGCTGTGTCGTGGCGTGATGATCAAGGGCGTTGGTGTCGATGTGTTGTGGCACGACCTTGTGATTCTGAGCGTGATGCTGGTGGTCTCGCTTGTCTGGGCTATCAGGAAAACATCGGTGAGGCTGGCCTGATGTTGTTTTCTTCCCTTCGTGTACTCCTCCGCAAGGAATTCCTGCAGATCTGGCGCGACCCGGTGATCCTGCGGATGCTGCTGATCATGCCGATCGTTCAGCTGATCGTGCTGGCGAACGCGGCCACGTTCGAGATAAAGGATGCGCGTCTGTGGGTTGTGGATCAGGATCACACGCCGGCGTCACAGGAGGCGGTGAGCCGTCTCGCGGCCGGGGGCCGATTTGATCCCGTTGGCCACTCGGTCACGTTCAGTGGCGCCGACGAGGCACTGTTGAACGGATCGGCCGACGTGGTCGTCGTCGTGCCTGAGGGTTTTGAGCGCTCCATTATACGCGACAGACAGTCGACGTTGCAGATGGTGCTGAACGCCGAGAACGGGCCGCAGGCAGGAGTAATATTCGCCTACGGTTCCCAGATCCTCGGCACCTGGGCCCGGGAGCTCACGGAGCGCATGACGCCGCAGTTGCAGGCTGCCACCGGCCCCGAGGCTCCGCCGCGTCGCGCACAGCCGATCGTTGAAATCCGTCGACGGGGTTGGTACAACGTCACCGCGGACTACAAACATTACATGGTGCCCGGCATCCTCGCACAGTTGATCACGCTCGTCGGAACGCTGATGACCGCGCTCAACATTGTGCGGGAGAAGGAACTCGGCACGCTCGATCAGCTGAACGTGACCCCCATTCCCCGAGCGGCATTTATTACGGCGAAGCTGCTGCCGCTTTGGATCATCGCGCTGTTCGAGCTGTCGGTTGGCCTGCTTGTGGGCCACCTTCTGTTCGGAATGCCCGTGGTTGGCAGTCTGGGTACACTCTACCTTGGTGCTGCGCTGTACCTCGTGGCGGCACTGGGACTGGGTCTGTTGATCTCGACCATCGCCGATACGCAGCAGCAGGCCGTGTTTGTGACCTTTGCGCTGTTGATGGTCTACAGCTTAATGAGCGGCATCTTTACGCCCACGCGTGGCATGCCCGACTGGGTGCGCAACATCGCCGAGCTCAATCCATTGCTGCATTTTGTGGATCTGGCGAGGGCCGTGTTGTTGAAGGGGGCCGGGGTGGCTGATGTTCGCCATCAGCTCGTGGTGCTCGCCTTCGCCGGCTCCACGATTCTGTCACTGGCCGTGCTACGGTATCGCAAGCGAGCCTCGTAGAGACGTCGAGTACGGTTGGCCCGTGGGACGGCCGCTGGTCGGTTCGCTCGGACGGGGAGGACTGGCGTGACGCTCAATACGCTCGCCAAGGCCGCGCGCGCAGTGGGCCGCGAGCTCTACTTCGAGCTCGTATAGCGGACGCGCCTAGAAGATCTCAAGGTTAATAAACTTGCGCGGATTCTTCTTGAAGTCGATCGTGAGCGAATCGACCCGCATCAACAACCGCCGCATATCGTTGTACAGACCCGCATCGTTGATCAGCTTTGCGGCCGTGCCATCGCCGCTCTCAACCTTCGCGAGAATCGAATTCATCCGATCGGCCGTCTGCTTCAACTCGGCGGTCGCCAGCTGAACATTCTCCGACGTTGCACGCAACAATCGCACGGTGGAGTCCACCTGCTGTGAATCGATGGCCGCAGCTCGTGCCCGTACCACCTGAATCGTCGACTGCAGTTCCTGCGATTGCATCGTCGCGATCCGCCCGAACTGTCCGATCAGCCGGTTCAGCGACTCAATGGTCGCGCGCATCTCGGACATACCGCCGGAGTCGACAAACTGGGTCTTGGCATTCGCCAGTATTGCATTCACCTGCTGTGTGATCGTATCCGCACTGGCCGTGAGTGTCGCAATGCCGGCCTGCGGTTTGCCCACGGGAACGGTATCGCCCGAGGCGTAATACTGCGTGTTGGGAACCGACGGGGTCAGACCCACGGCGACGTCACCAAAGAAGCCGTTAGGCAGGATGGTCGCCGTGGTGCCGAGTGGGACCTGATACTGGTTTTCAATGCGATAGGTGACGAGCAGCGTACCACCTTGCTCGAACATGATTTCGTCCACGAAACCCACCGTTGCCCCGCTTAACCAGACCGGTTGACCCTGTTTGAGTCCCTGACCCCAGGTAAAGCGTGTATAAAGAGGATAGCCCTTGGACAGTCCACCCTGTGCCAGCCACAGCGCGCCAAGCACGGCCACGGTAATGGCGGCCAGCGTGAAGAGGCCAACGAGAACTTCGTCGCGTCGTTTCATCCTTGGAGTTGTCGTGCGAGAAGTGTTGCAGTAACTGCATCGAGAAGTAGTATAGCGACCGACGTCACAACGACTGCCTTCGCGGTCGAGCGGCCGACACCTTCAGCACCGACGTCGGTGACGTAGCCCTCGTATGAACAGAGGAACGCGATCGCCCCTCCGAACATCGTCGCCTTGATCAACGAATAGATCAGCTGAAAGGGCGCATAGGCGAGTCGGAGTCCTTCCGAAAACTGCTGCCACGTAACGTCCGTGGCGTACACGGACGTGAGGAACGCGGTGCTCACTCCTACGGCATTGGCAAAGACCACCAGCAGCGGAAGCATAACGAGTGCGGCCAGCAAACGCGGGACCACCAGATAAGCAATCGGGTTGTACGCCAGCGTCTCAAGCGCGTCGATCTGCTCGGTCACCCGCATGGTGCCGATTTCGGCGGTCATCCGTGCGCCCACACGTCCCGTGAGCACAAGACCCGTCAGCAGTGGGCCAAGCTCCAGCACAATCATCTGGCGTGCGATCAGGCCGACCACCGAAAGCACCACGCCGGGAAAGAGCTGGTAGCGTGTCTGTAAGGCTATGACCGATCCGATGAACGCGGCGACGATAGCAGTGAGCGGCAGTGAACCGACGCCAATGGCACGCATCTGCGGCAGCACGAGCGGCATCCACGTGCGCCAGTCCGTCCAGATGGCCCGGATCGTCTCCAGCAGAAACAGCGCACGACTTCCGATGCCGGTGAGCCCACCAGCGCCGAGGCGCGACATGCGTCGCAAAAAAAGAAAGCCCGTGCGTGCGACGACGGGTAACTCCTCTGTGCGATGCGTCCCGTACAGCGGAGCCGAACTCACGTACGGACTCGAGCAAGCATAAGCAGACCGACGACTCCGAAAACGGCGTTAGGGATCCAAGCGGCCATCTCGGGAGTGATCACGCCCTTACCTCCGACGGCCTTGGTGAGCTGAATGGTAATAAGGAATACCACGGTCGTGCCCAGAGCCAGACCTATCCCGTACGCGGCTCCTCCACGCTGGTTGCTGGTGGCCAGTGGCATGCCGAAAAAGGCGATGATCAGACAGGTCACGGGCACCGCAATCTTCAGCGCACGCTCCACCTTGAGTGCATTCACGTCGCTCCCCGATCGCTCCAGCGCCGTGATGAAACGGCCGAGGTCGCGGTATCCCATGTCGGTGGGCGCTTTGGGTGTGGCCATCAGCTGCCGCGGCGTCTCGTCCATGCGATAATCTGCAAGCGAATCAAAGCTGAACGCGATCGAACGCCCCGGTCCATTGATCACATGCATCGTGCCGGCGCGCAGTGTCCACGACGCCCTTTCCTTGGTGTAGCGGGCGTTGTCGGCGACGACGAGCATGGTGGGGTACGTCGAGTCCCGCTCAAAACCCTTCCGCTCGATTTCGATCCCTTCCATGAATCCGCGCTCCACCGAAAGCTGCGACGCGCGGTACACGCGACCGCCCTCTGCCGCGAAAGCAAAGTTGTACCGCTCGCTGCCGGTCGAAAACTTCGATTCCTGAAGCAGTTCCAGTCGCCGACCGTTGCTGAAGGGAATGAGTTCGCTGAGTCCCAGAGCCAACACAACAGCGCCCGCAGCCGCGAACAGGATCGGGAGTCCGAATCGATGAAACGAAATACCCGACGCTTTCGCCGCCGTGATTTCGGAGTGACGGGTGAACGCACCGATCGAGAACACCGTCGCAAACAGCACTGCGGCCGGGAGCACGAGGAGCATCGACTCGGGCAGCCAGAACAGATAGCTGAGCGCAATGTCCTGGTTGCTCAGCTGGCGATTCAGATAGGTGTCGAGCTTGTCGGTCAGGTCAAAGATGGTAACGATCAAGGGGAAACCGAACGCTGTCCCCAGAAAAATCCTCGTCCACTCCCTGAGTACGTAGCGGTCAAGGGGGCGCAGTATCCATCGCAGCATCAGGTCGTACCCGCCGCCGTTTTGCGTCGCCTGCGAAAGAGGGCCCGCAGACGTTCCCATCGCTCCGACGCTTCGCCGCGTGTGGCGCCGCCCTGATGTTCCATGCGACCAATCAGAAAGAGACCCGCAATCGTGAAAAGAATATTGGCCGCCCACATCGCAATCG
The DNA here is from genome assembly GCA_041749115.1 of Gemmatimonadaceae bacterium. Classification (GTDB taxonomy): domain Bacteria; phylum Gemmatimonadota; class Gemmatimonadetes; order Gemmatimonadales; family Gemmatimonadaceae; genus JBGTBX01. The sequence continues at coordinate 18,410 of JBGTBX010000082.1, read as the reverse complement.
ATGGTCTCAACAAATTACGATCGGCCAGCGCCTCTCCGGCAATAAGGCCCACGTAGTACAATGAAAAAACGATCAGGCTGGCAGAAATCACAACACCAACGCCGCCACGCGGAAAGCGCAGCGCAAGTGGCGCACCCAGCAGAACAAACACAAAACAGGCGGCGGAGATCGCAAACTTCTTGTGGATCTCCACTTCGAAACCGTTCATCTGCGCCCGATGCGCCAACATCTGATTCCGGGCACTTTCGAGTTCCGTCGACACGGGCACTTCCGGGGTTAAGCCGAACGACGGGGGTGTTGGCACCATCCCCCCCATGGCAGCGGCGGCTGCCAGACTGTCGGTGGTAGCGCGCAGAGCAATAGAATCCCGCTGCTGCTGGCTTCGCACGGAATCCTCCAGTTGCTGCAGGCGCACCGAGTCCATACGCGCCGCCACCTGCAGTGCCGCACGATGCGCGGAGTCGAGCACCTGCACCACGGGAGTGGACGACGACATATCAAGCGGTGTCGATCTGGTTACGGTGTCGGGCCGTGGCCTGGTGGTGTCTGCCCGCTTTCTCAGTGAATCGCGAATGGTGTCCTGCACCACCGCGGCATACAGGGCCGACGGCAACAACGCTTTTGTTAAACCATTCCAGGCGAACGACGTCAGCTGGCCGAAGCCGCGCTGTTCCAGATACCGCAGTCCATCACAATACGACCGGCCTAACGACGGAATGCGCGACCTGTCCGGTTCGTCCCGTACACCGAACGCGGACCCCGGCAACACGGAAATTGTACCGGTCGGGTTCTGTGCAAAGGCCTCCCGCGCACGCTCAAAACGGTCGTACTCACGCAGATAATCCCGCTCGTAGCGCGAGACCTCGCGCTGCAGTTCACACACAGACATTTCACGATCGCTGCGATACGTGTCGCTGGAATCGCGCTCGAACGCATTCGCAACACCCTTCACACGAATGATGTCGGTGCCGAAGTACACGCGCTGCAAACGCACGGTCTGCTCCTTCGGTACCTCCTGAATGAACCCGTCAAACAAAGTGAGCTGCAGGTCGCGCCCGTCCTTGGTGAATCCCATTTCGCCCGAATCCGCGTAAATCGTTCGGCGGCGAAGGGGATCGGTCAGATCATAAATCGTGACATCGGTCAATCGGTTCGTCATCGGATCGATCCGATTGCTGCGCAGGAAGAGTGCGCCCGGAGACACCTCGTTGATAATCTGCTCTTTCAGCGCGAACGACGGTTTTTTGCGGGCGATGTCTCCTTGCAGCGTTCGTAGGCGATGGTTCGTCCGTGGCAACACCTGATCATTAAAAATGATCATCAGGATCGCCAGCAAGGCGCCCGCCATCATCGGTGGAACCATCAGCCGACGCATACTGATCCCACTCGCCTTCATGGCGGTGATTTCGTTCTCCGCTGCCAGACGGCTGAACGCGAACAGCACCGCCACGAGCACCGCCATCGGGAAGGTCATCGCGACCGTGAACGGCAGGGACAGAACGAAAAACTCCAGAACCACGCCGGGTTCGAGCCCTTTTCCGATCAGGTTGCCCAGCTGCTTGGCGATATAGTTGAGAAGCAGCAGCGCGGTGAGCGCCGATAAGGCGAACACCAACGCACCCACATGCTCTCGGAGGACGTATTTAGTGAGTAACTTCACGCAATGTCAGGACGAGCCAGAGCTGTGCGGAGGAACCGGCGGATGCTCCTTGTACGGGTGGAAGCATCGCGCAGGTGACAAGTTTCTTTCTAACCGGCGTAATATAGTTGTCTGAGGCGGCCAAACTGGTCTGGCTCGACCCCAGCCTCGCTCGCTCCTACCCTCATTGCCAACGTTTGGTGCGCGTTCAGTCGGCACGCGGCATTCTGGGCCTTCTGCTCATCGCCCTTTTGGCCGTCATCTCTCTGCTCGCTCCCCGGTCCCATCTCGGAGCGCAGCCTCCCACGCGTGATACCGCGCGTGTCGCTTCGCTGCGTGATTCGCTGGCACGTGGACAGGCACCGGATTCGTCAGAGGTCGCCCGTTTGCTGCGACGAGCGTTCCCCAGCGATCTCGATGTCGCGCTGAGCATGCGCTTTGAGGCCAAAACTCAGCGAACCCGCAACGACCGATGCGCAACATCGGTGCTTTTTCGCGCCGGATTCTCCTGTCGGTCACCGTTCACGCCCAGCATCGACGCGCTGTTCAGTCTCAAAACGACCGGAGGTTTCACCGACAGAACGGAAGTGAACGTCGATTATGACTCGCAGCGGGAATTCGACGGGTCCAATGACATCCTGATGTCATACACAGGACGCCCTGAGAACTGGCTCAAGCGAGTGGAAGTGGGCAATGTGTCGTTCACTCCGCCGCAGTCGCGCTTCCTCACGGCGGGTATTCCCAGCGGCAACTTCGGCGTGCAGGCCTCGGCGCAGTTTGGTGGCGTGACCGTGACGGCCATCGCCGCGCAGCAAAAAGGGAATGTGATCCGCGATCAGGTGTTCACGGTCGGGCGGCGGACTGCCCGCCAGGAAGTTCGCGAGATCGAGGATTATCAGATTGAACCAAGGCGTTTCTTCTTCACGGTGGATCCGCAGTTGTTCGGTGCACGGTATCCGAACGTCGATCTGCTGAACGGGCGGCAGATGAACGAGCTGGCCCTGGGTCTTCCCGATTCACTGCGTCCGTCCAAAATCTTTCTCTACCGGATTCTGCTCGGCGGGCAGCCGCCGAATCCCAACGGTCCCAGGTTTCAGCTGCTGGGTGACCCGCTGTCTCGCGCCGGACAGGTCTACGAGTTGCTCCGCGAAAACCTCGACTACTACGTGGATCCGTCTCAACTCTGGATCGCGCTCGTACGGCCGCTGGCGTTGAACAACGAACGACTGGTCGTCGCATACACGTTGAAAATTGGCGGAAAGGACACTGTGATTGCCAGGCTGGGAGGTACCCCCGATCTGGAGTACGCCGGAGGTCGTGACCAGTTTGCTCACCTGTTGTGGGATCCGCAGGTTACCCCTGATACTCCGGCCTTTCGCCGCGAGATCCGATCGGTGTATCGCATTGGTGGATCTGACATCCGCCGCGAGAGTGTGCAGATCCAGATTGTCGCTGGCCCGAACAATGATCAGGAGAAACCTCCAGGTGGCTCGGCGGCAAGTTATCTGCAACTGTTCGGGATCGCCCAGCTGCTGAATGCATCTTCGTTTGACCGCGACAACCGTCTGTGGCCCCGGCCCGAGGACCCCAACTTTCAGTTGAGCACTACCACAGGGAGTGTACTCTTTCGGGATCGATTCCTCATCTTTCCGTCGCTGGAACCATTCTCCCGACGCGGTCTTGCACAGCCGGCGGTGGTTCCCGCCAACGATACGATCTATCGAACGCCGAGCGAATACATCTACTCGCCGCAGCATCCGCAGTCGTTTTACAGGATCCGGGCGCGCTACGAGATCAGCGAAGGCTCCAGCGGGACGATCGCTCTGAATGCGCTGCAGGTACGTCCGGCCAGCGAGCGACTCACAATGGATGGAATTCCGCTGGTGCGCGGGGTGGACTACGACATCGACTATCAATTGGGTCACGTGACACTGCTGACGGCAGATACGTTAAGCAGTCAAATCAGGCGGGTGGTCGTTCGTTTTGAGGAAAATCCTCTCTTTGCGTCGGTGCCCACGTCGATTGTCGGCCTTTCTTCGGAATGGGCGATTCCTTACGGGAACATGGCGTTTACGGCGATCTCGCAGTCGCAGCGCACGACATTCAACCGGCCGCCGCTTGGTTACGAGCCACAGGCTGGAATCGTGGCAGGGATCTCGGCGAATCTTGGATGGGACCTTGGCGCGGCAACCCCGATCGTGCCGGGAGCGAGGTTAGACGCCATGAACAGGACGCCGTCGCCGAGTCGTCCGCGGCTGGACGTCACCGCCGAGATTGCAGTGAGTCAGCCACGCCAGCGACAATCACAACAGGCATACATTCAGACTTTCGAGGCGGACGGCGGCACACGCATTAATCTGCTGGACGCACAATGGTTGTTGTCGTCGCAGCCGGCGCTGGGGCAGGTGCTCAGGCAACGTGTCGGTGCCGCTGTGCTCGATACGACACGTGCTGCCACGATGGCCTTTCAGAACGCCGGAACAGGACGCGATGGCAAGTTGGTGCAGTTTACCATTCGCGATATTGATCCACAGACCACGCTCACCGGCATAGGCGTGGCGCCACCGGAGCAGTTGTTGTGGATGACCTTGTATCCGCTGGCGGTAGGCGGCAAGTACGATGCAACGCGGCAACGCTTTCAGTGGCAGACGCAGAGTACCCTGCCGGGAAGGCACTGGCGGTCGATCCGCACAGTGCTCGGTCCCGCAGGGAGTGGGATCGATCTCTCACGCGGGGAGGCCATCGAGTTCTGGGCGCTGATTGATACAGTGGCCGCCAACCGTCCCAAAAATCCCACGCTGGTGCTCGACCTGGGCGACGTGTCGGAGAACAGTATCGCGATTGTTCCGGAGAGCCTCGTGGTGACCGGTGCTGACTCGGCGTTTCTGGGTCGCAGGCTTGAGGGGTTCGATCGCCTCGACAGCGAACGAGATGCCTTTTCGCGGACCTTCAATGCAGATGTTAATGACGTCGGTCTCGCCGGCGACATCATTTCGCAGCTGCCGGTGAACACGAACGGAGTGCCGAGTCTTGTGGCAGGTCTTGCGACCTGTGCTCTCAGTCGGGGACGATCGCGAATTCTTGGCGATAATCAGGGGAATTGTACGGCACGCAACGGGCGCCTTGATGAAGAAGACATCGATCAGGACAATGCGCTGAACTTTCTCGGCGCTGATCGCGAGCTGGAACGGGTGCGTCGATACATTGTTGATCTGAGTGAACGGAGCAGTTACAGTCGCGTAGGTAAATGCGGTGCGCAGGTGCGCGACGTGAATGGCGCGATTTCTTCGGGCGCGGTCCTGTGCTGGGTGCAGGTGCGGGTTCCGTTTCCCACGCCTGACGAAATAACAAACGGTGGTCCCAGCCTCCGTCGTATTCGCGCCGCACGGCTCACCATGATCAGTGGCGCCGGGCTGACGGACCAGCAATTCAGCATGGTGCCAATCGCGCGGCTTCGAGTGGTTGGTGCGCCATGGCTCAAACGCTCGGATCGGCCGATCCACGGAGTCGGCGGAACCGAATCGGCGATGACCGGACGTGTGGTTGCGACGGTGATCGGCACCGAAGATCGCGACTCGACGCGAGGAATTTTCTACGAGCCTCCCCCGGGGGTGGTCGACCAGGCCGACGACGCAGGCACGCAGTTCGGTACTCAGCAGGTACAAGTGAATGAACGCTCCATGCGCATCCTCGCGACCGACCTGAAGTTCGGTGACCGGGCCGAGGCGTTCTACAGGTTCCCCGAGGGTCAGCGAAGTGTAATGGGGTATCGTCAGTTGCGGGTGTGGGCTCGCGGGCGCGGTAACGGCTGGGGCCCCAGTGGCGATCTACAGTTCTTTATTAAGCTTGGCCGTGACGCGGATAATTTTTATCTGTACCGTGTCAGCGCGGGGCAGGGCACGACGCGTGCTGCATGGGAGCCCGAGATCCGTGTTAATTTTGAGCGGTTCTTCCGGCTTCGGGCACAACTGCAGACCGCATTGCTCAGCAATGGCACCCGGTCTATCGGCTGCAGCGGCGTGGATTCGGCGATGATTGCAGCCAGCGGGCTGCCGCCTTCGCCGGTCGACAATCGTTACGTCGCCTGCGACGATGGGTACATGGTCTACACGGCAGACCCGGCCATATCGGCACCAAACCTGGCGGCGGTTCAGGAACTCGCCGTCGGGATTGTTCGGGTTGATTCAATGGGAGGATTCTCCCCCTTGATGCCGGGCGATACCGCCGAGGTCTGGGTCGACGATATTCGACTGGCAGACGTCGTGTCTGAGATGGGTGTGGCAGGTGAGTTGACCGCCACCTTGAATGCCGGACCAGCAGGAGCGATCCGTTTTTCTGCGCGACGGCGTGACCCGCAGTTCCGTCAACTTGGTGAAGCGCCCACGTTCCTCACCAACGATGATGTGGACGTATCGGCGACGTGGCAGCTGGACCGCTTGCTTCCGCACAGTTACGGGTTTGCCTTGCCGTTTACCATTGCTCATCGGGCCAGCCTCGCCGATCCCGAGTTTGTCACGCGTTCAGATATTCGCGGCGACGCGGTAACCGGGCTTCGTACGCCGCGCACGCACGCCACGACCGTGGCCCTCGGCGCGCGCCGGCTCACGCCGGTGGATGGTGACTGGTACGATGCGTTGCTCAACAGGCTGGTCTTCGATGGAACCGCCAACCTTACCGGTCAACGCACCGAGTTTCTGCAGAACCGCGTGAGCGGTTTTCAGGCCGGGCTCGAGATGATCGGCTCTCCATTTAATGCAGTAGGTGACGATGGAGAAGTCATGGGCAGAGGATTGATGCCACGAATTCTGCGCCTCGCGAGCGCCGCGGTGCAATCGGATGACCGGCGCGACGCTTTTCTGAGGCCCGGGGCCGCCGCCGATGATCGCTTCACCCGAACCGCCGGTGCGGAACGGCTCTGGCGTTCGTCCGGCGCAGTGGAGTTTCAGCCACTGCCGGCTATGACCGCGCGATTCGATATGCTCGCCGTGCAGGACATGCGCTCATACGCCGACGTGTCACCCAGTGCCGACGCTGCACAGCGGGAGCGCGGGTCTCTCCTTGGTCTCGACGTCGGGCTGGAACGCGAGCGTACCATGACCACCAGCATCAACATCGCTCCTCCGCAGTCGGGATGGTTCCGCCCCCGCATCGCACTGGGCTCCACCTATTCGATGTTGCGCGATCCGAACAATCGGTCGCTTTTCCTTAATCTGCCATTGGATGGCGATACACTCGATCGCCTGCCGCGCAGGACCGGGAACACACAGTTTGTTACACTGGCCACGACGATGGATGCGCGAAGCGCCGTGGCATCGCTGTTCGGAGAAGCATCGACGTGGACGCGTGGCGCCGGACTGTTGCGCCCCGTGGAATTCAGCTATTCGCGAAACCAGTTGTCCGCCTATGATGGTGTGCCGGTTGCGCCGGGAGTCGGTTTTCAGTTTGGCGTGGGCCGGATCGACGGGTTCAAGGGAATCGATGGATTTTCCGCGTCCAACGCGGGACTGAGCAATGACGCGGTACTCGCGACGGCGCTCGCGCTGCCGGCCGGTGCGTCTCTGACCACGAGACTCCAGTGGACCGAATCGTCCCATTGGAATCGCCGGGCAGGGCGCGAGACCACTCGCATCGACGGTCAGCAATTCGTACGGCCTGATATTGCGTTCAGGTGGAGCGGTGCGCCGCGATTGCTCAGCGGAATGTTCAGCAGCATGGGACTGAGCGCGCGGATGTTGAGGGCACGGCAGCAGTGGACGGTGCCGTCACAAACGCAGGGGAGAAGCGGCGATTTCCGTCTCTCCCGTCAGTCCAGCTTTCCCATCTCCGCGACACTTGTCACAGCCTGGGGCGACGTTGCATTAAGTGGCACCTATGCCCGGTCGCAGCGCGTGGATTCGTTGCCGGGGAGTGCGGCGCGAGGTCAATCCCGCGAGGTGCAGGGCGATATTTCCAAAACCTTTCCCCTGCCTCGCGCGTGGGGGATGAGCAGTCCGCTGCGCACACGCCTTTCGTATCAGGAGACCGGCGCAGAAAACTTTGTATCGAACGCGGCGGCGTTTGGGGCGAGGAGCCGGCTGACAGACAACGGTCGCCGTGCTGTGAACCTCAACCTCGACGCGGACGTTGATCAGAACATGACGTTGAGTTTGCAGTCGTCGCGGGTGGAGACGTTCGATCGCAACTTCAACCGGCGCGTGGTGCAGACTATTATCACCGCGGTCTTCCAGATGCAGTTCTTCTCCGGGCCGGGTGGCTGACGTCTTCTGGCGTTCGTGGGATGACAGCTGAGTGATAGTGATGAGACGGTCGCCGCTGCGTTGCGGTACCGTCATTCATGTCCCGCCCCGACCGCCTCCACATCGCGCTGGGTTTGCTCGTGGCCCTTGGCGTCGGCTGGCGCGCCGTTGATTCGGAGATGCGTCCCGGAAATCAGCCGGACCTGGAGTCCCACCTGTCGCTGGTGGACTCGGCACGCGGAGCACAGCGAGCACCCGCCACTCGCCGTGCCAGCAAACCTGTCGCCGCAACCTCGAACGGCGCGGTCAAACGGGCGACAAAGCGTGCGAGCGGTGCGCAGGTCGTGGAGCGAGCGGGGGCCGTGGCCACGCCGCCATCTGGAGAGATGCGCCGAGAGAGCACTCCGCTGTCCGTTGTGGCACCGGGAGGTCTCAAGTACGTGCGAGGGGCTGCAGACGCAGTTGATCCGGGCATCATCGTCGACGTCGAAGCCGCGGGCGTACGCCAGCTCGAGGCGCTGCCGCGCGTGGGCCCGGCCCTCGCTCGTCGCATCGTCGAGGACCGGGATAAGCATGGTCCCTTCCGTGACTTGCAGGGATTGCAGCGCGTAAAAGGGATAGGTCCCAAGCTCGCCGCACGACTCGCACAATACGTGACGTTTGGACCGACCGGGCGTCCCCTGACTGGCATGCCGACGGTGCGGCCGTGAGGGTCGCTTCGCTCCTGCGTCACGTCGTGTGTTGCTGTTTCCTTGCTCCCCTCGGGTCATTGGATGCGTGGGATGCAACAAGCTCTTTTGTCCGTCACCTGACCCTCCCGCCAACGTCTGCCTCGCGAATGACCGCGCCACCGGCACCATCGCCCGAGAAAACTGCAGATATTCTTGTTCGCGACGGCCTCATCAGCCGCGAGCACGTAGAGCGTGCCAAGCAGGAAGCCAAGCAGGGCGGTAGCTCTGTCAACTATGCGTTGGTCAAGCTGGGCTATGTTGGCGAAATTGACATTACCAAGGTCATCGCACGCTCGTCGAAGCTGCCTGCCGTTGACCTCACCAAGTTCCAGGTCGATCCCCGGATCGTAAAGCTGATCCCCGCGGAGCTCGCCACCAAACATCTGGTGCTGCCGCTCAAACGGGACGGGCGGACACTCACGGTTGCGATCGCCGATCCGGACAACCTCGGGATCCTCGAAGATCTGAAGTTCATCACGCGGTACGACATTTTCCCGGTATTGGCGGGCGAATTCACACTGCGGAACGTCATTGAAAAGCACTTCGACGCCGGCGACATGCAGATGCAGTCGCTGCTCGAAGACATCACCGGGATGGAAGGTGATGTCGAAGTCGTCGAGGACCGTGAAGAAGAAACGTCTGCCGCGGCGCTCGCCGCGCAAGTCGATGATGCTCCGGTCGTCAAGCTGATCAATGCCATCCTCACCGACGCGGTCAAGCGTGGTGCCTCGGACATTCACTTCGAATGTTTCGAGCACGAGTTGCGCGTGCGGTACCGCGTTGACGGCGCCCTGGCCGAAGTGATGAAGCCCCCGCTGAAACTGAAGGCCGCGCTCATCTCGCGTTTCAAGATCATGGCGCAGCTTAACATCGCTGAGCGTCGCGTGCCGCAGGACGGTCGTATTAAACTGAAGATCGGCAACAAGGTGATTGACTATCGCGTGTCGACGCTGCCGACGTTGTTTGGCGAGAAGGTCGTGCTCCGAATTCTCGACAAGGGCAACCTGACGCTGGACCTCGAGAAGTTCGGCATTGAGCCGTCGGCCGAACGATCGTTGATGGAAGCGATCATGAACCCCTACGGGATGGTGCTCGTCACCGGTCCGACGGGTTCAGGCAAAACCACGACGCTCTACTCCGCGTTGTCCAAGATCAACAACATGGATGTCAACATCATGACATCCGAAGATCCCGTCGAGTACAACCTGTTCGGTATCAATCAGGTGCAGGTGCGCAACGAGATCGGCATGACGTTCGCTGCTGCACTGAAGGCGTTCCTGCGACAGGATCCCAACATCATCATGGTCGGTGAGATGCGGGATCTCGAAACCGGTAGCATCGCCATCAAGGCCGCTCTCACCGGTCACTTGGTGCTCTCCACACTCCATACCAACTCGGCGCCCGAAACGGTGACCCGTTTGATGGACATGGGTCTGGAACCGTTTAACGTCGCGTCGGCTCTCAATCTCGTTCTGGCCCAACGCCTGGTGCGCCGCATCTGCCCGAGGTGCAAGATCAAGTACACGCCGGACGACGTCGAATTCGCAGCGGCGAAGATCACCCCCGAAACGACGTTCCGACATCTGCGGTTCAACGAGCTGTCGCTCCAGGAGGCCAAGGACAAGGCGAGTCCCGAGGCCGTTCCGTACCTCCAGAACCTCTCGCTCGATACCAAAATCGTCGACCTCCCCTTCTTTAAAGGAAGGGGGTGCGACAACTGCGCCGAAACCGGCCTCAAGGGCCGTCAGGGCCTGTACGAGGTCATGATGATGAGCAACAACCTGCGCAAGCTGATCCTGATGAACGTGGGAGCTCAGGAAATCAAGGACGGTGCCATCGACGAAGGCATGTTGACGCTGCGTATGGACGGCTGGCTCAAGGTGCTCAAGGGCATCACGACGCTCGAACAAGTCATCCGCGAAACGGCAGCTTAGTCCAGCTCCTGTGACGCCGGACACATTGTCCGAGTTCAGCCAACACACGGACGTCTGCGCGCCGTGACCAACAGACAGAACGAGACGTCATCTTCCCGGTGGGAACCGCAGAACGAGGACGGTCATCGGATTCGCCGATGCTTTTCTCCAGGAGCGAGTCCCTGGCTGTGACACGTAACGTGCGTTGATCCGCACATTATCCAAACTGCACACATGACTCGTCCGTCGGCGGCACCAAACGTTAATCTGCGATCGCTCCTCGAGGAGATGATCGAGCGGGACGCGTCGGACCTGCACGTTACAGCGGGCGAACGCGCGAAGCTCCGCATCGACGGAGAGATCGTCAATGCACACTCCGAACATGCCCTGACTCCAAAAGACACGCTGCAGCTCGCCTATTCAGTCCTGACAGAAAACCAGAAGAAACGCTTTGAGATGGACGACGAGCTCGATTTCTCGTTCGGCATCCAGACGCTGGCCCGATTTCGCGGCAATTGTTTCAAGCAGCGCGGCTGCGTGTCCATGGTCATCCGTCAGATTCCCTTCAATATCAAAACCTTTGGCGACCTGAACCTGCCGGGGGTCATCGCAAGAATGGCCGAGAAGCCCCGGGGACTGGTGCTGGTTACCGGACCCACCGGCTCAGGCAAGTCGACGACCCTCGCCGCAATGATCGACAAGATCAATCGGGAGCGACAGGGCCACATCATCACCGTCGAAGATCCGATCGAGTTCATTCATCGGCATCAGAACTGCATCGTGAATCAGCGCGAAGTCGGAACGGACACCAAGACGTTCGCCAATGCGCTGAAGTATGCCCTACGCGAAGATCCGGACGTGATTCTGGTCGGCGAAATGCGGGATCTGGAGACGATTCAGGCCGCGATCACAATCGCCGAAACGGGTCACCTTGTGTTTGCGACCCTGCATACCAACTCCTCCGCCGAAGCCATCAACCGCATGATCGACGTCTTCCCGGCGCACCAGCAATCCCAGGTCAGAGCACAGCTGGCCTTCGTGCTCGAAGGCATCGTCACACAGTGCCTCCTGCCCAAAGCCCGTGGCCGCGGTCGCGCGCTCGCAGCCGAGATCCTCGTCATCACTCCGGCGATTCGAGCACTGATTCGTGATGACAAGGTGCACCAGATCTACTCGCTCATGCAGTCCGGCAAAAAGTTCGGGATGCAGACATTAAACGATGCGTTGTATCAACTGTACGTGTCGCGCGAAGTAACCGAAGAAGAATGCCTCCGTACCACCAGCGACCCGAATGAGTTTCTGCGGATGATCGGCCGCCACGCCGACGACGATGCCGCCGACTCAAAAGGTGGAAAGTTGGCGGGTGCCGGCGGACGTCGATAACACGCAGCAGCTAATTACGCCCTGACCGCAGAGAACCCATGCCCTCGTTTACGTACACAGCTCGAACCGCCAGCGGTGAACTGAAAACCGCACAGGTCGAAGCACCATCGCGCGAAGATGTCGTTGCGCAACTTCGTCGCCAGCGACTGTCCGTCGTCAAAGTTGACCAGGATGCGAAGGCGAAAAGGACCAAGGGTAGTGTGGGGATGCGGGACATCGTTATTTTCACCCGACAGTTCTCGACGATGATCAACGCGGGCCTTCCGCTGGTTCAGGCCCTGGACATCCTCGCGAAACAATCCGAGAACAAGGTGCTCGCCGAAGTGACGCGAGCCGTTGTGTTCGACGTGGAGTCGGGTCACACCGTGGCCGATGCGCTCGGGAAACATCCCAATGCGTTCAGTGAGCTGTACGTGAACATGGTGGCCGCAGGTGAAGCAGGCGGTATTCTCGATACCATCCTGATGCGTTTGGCCACGTTCATGGAAAAGAACGATGCGCTGGTCCGCAAAGTGAAGGGCGCCATGATCTATCCCGGCGTCATCATGTCAGTCGCGGGTATCGCCATCCTCGTGCTGCTGATCTTCGTTATTCCGGTCTTCGAAAGTATGTTCGCGTCGGTCGGCATGAATCTGCCTGTGCCAACGCGCATCGTCATCGGGATGTCGAAGTTCCTGCAGGCGTACTGGTGGGCGCTCGGCATCGGTGCGGTGGCTTTCGGATTTCTGTTGAAGAAATACTACGCATCGCCGAGCGGTAAGCTGGTCATCGACCGCCTGTTGCTCAAGATGCCGGTGCTGGGCGACGTACTTCGTAAATCTTCAGTCTCCCGCTTTACGCGAACACTCGGCACGCTCATTTCTTCGGGCGTGAGTATTCTCGACGGGCTCGAAATCACAGCAAAGACCGCAGGCAATCGCGTAATTCAGGATGCGATCATGGCGTCACGCGCGTCGATCGCTGGTGGTGATACCATCGCCGCTCCGCTCCAGAAATCGGGGGTATTTCCGCCCATGGTAATCAGCATGATCGCGGTCGGTGAACAGACCGGCGGTCTCGACGAGATGCTTTCCAAGATCGCGGATTTCTACGATGAAGAAGTGGACGCCGCCGTCAGCGGACTGCTCTCGTTGCTTGAGCCGATCATGATTGTGTTCCTCGGTGTCGTCGTCGGTGGCATGGTTGTGGCCATGTATCTGCCGATCTTCGACATGATCAACGCCGTGCAGTAGTTATAATTAGAAGTACCTGAAGTCCTTTCGCCTTCGTGCTGGGATGGATGGTGTCGGGCCCCCGGGGAAACCCGGGGGCTTCTTCTTTCCACTGGCACGTGTCGCCCGTATGACGTCATTCTCTTCAAACCTGCCAACCGTTCTTCGGTCATGGCGCGCCCCCGCTTCACGTGTAGCGGTTGTGCTCGTCGGTTTTGCCGCCTTCGGATCGCTTTCGGCGCAGGATGCAGCGTTCGCAAGGTGCCTCGATAAGCTGCGGCTTACCAAAACAGGGCGTCTTATTTCTGACGACACGTGGCAGCGCGCCGTGAAACCACTTGTGCCGGATTCGAGCGTCCTCGTTTCGCTGAACGCGCAGCCCGAGTTCACCCTGCCGGTGTGGGATTACATGGCGGTGCTCGTTGATGATGAACGGATCAATGAAGGGCTCGAAGGCCTGCTGCAGCACAAGGACGTATTCTCGCGGGTGGCAACTCGCTATGGAGTGCGGCCCGAGATTGTAGCCGCAGTGTGGGGCGTCGAAAGCAATTATGGCAAAGGCATCGGCGGTCAGCACGTGTTGCGGTCGCTGGCGACGTTAAGCTGTTATGGCCGGCGTCAGACGTATTTCCGTGGGGAGTTTCTCGCCGCGCTGCGTATTGTGCAGGCTGGCGACATTCAGCCTGAAGATTTCAAGGGGTCATGGGCAGGGGCGTTCGGGCAGACACAGTTCATGCCGAGCACCTTTCTGCGTCTCGCCGTGGACTTTGACGGGGATGGACGCCGCGATCTCATGAACGGAACCGCCGATGCGCTGGCCTCGGCGGCGAACTACCTCCGCAACGCAGGATGGCGTACCGGCGCACCGTGGGGATTCGAAGTCCTGGTGAAGCAGAATCGGAAGGCCGCATTCTCCACCAAAGGAGAAGGACGGCGTGTTCGTCGCGCGCTGACGGTGTGGGCGGGGCGCGGCCTCACCCGTGCCGATGGTTCGCCACTGATATCGAAGGACCTTCCTGGAGCCACGCGGGCCGCGCTGCTGAGCCCCGGCGGCCCGAACGGTCCGCTCTTTCTGGTCTTTCAGAACTACAACTCGTTGTACCGTTACAACGCATCGGAGCGTTACGCGCTCGCGATCGGCCTGATTGCGGACCGGCTGAGCGGCGTGGGACCGAAGGGATTGGTCACTCCGTGGCCAACCGACGATCCCGGGCTCTCGCGCGAAGACCGTCGTGAACTGCAGCGTCTCCTGTCAGCGCGTGGTCATCCGATCGGTGCAGCAAACGCGATCCTCACCGCGCGTACGCGTGCCGCGATCATAGCTGAACAAACCCGCCTCGGTCGACCCACAACCGGGCGGGCTGGTCAACAACTGCTGCAACTGCTTCGTGATGACGCGCGGCGTTAGCCCTCGTGGTACCTGAACAGCTGTAGCTCCTTCGTAATGGCGCGTGGCGTTCGCGATCGCGCTACTTAACGGTGACGTACCCCACCATGCCGAGCAGCGCGTGGGGATCGCACTGGTAGAAATACCGACCGGCATCCCACGTCACCTTCAGGTCAAACGTTTGTCCAGGAAGCTGCAGCATAGCGCTCGGTGGGGGTGCATTCTTCATCGTGGGGTTCGAGTCCGCCAGAAAGTGAACGTTGTGCACACCGCTCTCGAGCTTGTAGCGCAGTACATCGCCGCGCTTCGCCTCAACGTTCGCTGGCTCAAAGACATTGTTGCCCTGGTCGTCCGTTTCCATCTCAATTTCAATAATCTTTCCACCTTCATCGGGCGTCTGTGGCCCCGTGGCGGTGGGCGCGGCCGGTGTTGGCGTAGGGTCCGGCGTAACGGCGGGCGCTTGCTCGCCTCCACCACAGGCTCCAACAAGAATCAAAGAAGCAAAGAGTGCTGCACTGGCTATGCGTGACGTAGTCATCGTAGTTGTCGTGAAGTGAAGTAAAACGAAAATTGCTTATCAAAAATCCCTGCGCTTGAATGCACGCAGTGCAACGAGTCCGGGTATGAGCATCCATGCAGCAAGCCCGGCGAGTGCCAGAGCTGTCCCACCGATCCCGCCGAGCGTCTGTTGAAGGCTTGCGGCGCTCGCTCCCATCAGGGCCGCGATGTCGAAGCGGAGCACAAGCATCACACGCGCCAGATCGATGGGGTTCGCCAGGCTCAAACCCAACAGAACTGGCTCAATGGGATAGTTGGACCACGCGACGCTGATCCACAGCACAAGTGCGTCGTAGCCGATGGCAAGCAACAGCCACACGCCGAGCGCGGCCCCAAGCCCCTTAAGCCGGTCCGGGATCATTCCAACTATCCAAACTGCGATCGCCGCAAAAGCGCCGGTGAGCATCACCCCGGCCGACAGCAGAAGAAGCAGTGACCCCAGGGTGTCGCCGTCGACCGCACCATGTAATACGAGCGGCAGCGTGACCGCGACGACAAACGCCAACGAGAGCGGAATCGTAAGACCGGCGAACAGTCCATGAAACAACGCGGGCCGACCGATAGGTTGTGTAAGCAACAGTTCGTTGAACTCACGCGCGCCGTGCCAGCAAATGGCACTGAAAAGCATCGTCACCAAGGGAACAATGAACAGCACGAGATTCAGGAGACCCACAAGCGCGCGAGGCCCGGTACCGCCGAGTCGCAGGAGAAGATCCGTAGCGACAAAAAAGAACAGTGCGTAGCCGAGCGCCCACTTGTTCCGCATCACGTCGAGCAACACGTAGCGTGTGATCTTGAATGTGGATGTATTCATCGCATCGCCACCTGAGGTGTTGTCGCTTCGCCGGCGGCATGTTGGCGCAGCAGGCGTACCACGGCCTTCTCCAGCGTGGATTCACCCGTTTCTTCGATCAGGCATGAGCGGGATCCGGCGAAATGCAGCCGACCGTCGAGCAACAACACAATGTGTTCCGCCAGTTGGTCGAGCTCGCTCAGAATGTGTGAGGTGATGACCACCGTTGTGCCCTGCGCCCGCGAACGGAGAATCTTTTCCTTAAACGCCGCACTCGAAAGCGGATCAAGCGCCGAGGTGGGTTCATCAAGCACGAGCACCGGCGGTGAGAAGTAGAAGGCCAGGGCAGCGCTCACGCGTTGGCGCATACCGCCCGACAGCGTCCAGAGCGGTGCCTTGAAATATTTTTCGATTCCCAGCGTCTCAATGAGCTCCGAATCGCGCTCGCGGCCATCGGCTCGCAGGTCACTTAACATTGCGAAAACGTCGGCGGCGCTCAGGTTGTCCGGATACCGCGCGGCTTGCGGCATGTACCCGATCTTGGAGCGATAATCCGGGGAGTCGCCGATCGCTTCCCCGTCGACGGTTACAACCCCGGAGTCCTGTCGGACAAGCCCGAGGATGATGCGGTTTAATGTCGTCTTTCCGCTTGCGTTGGGACCGATCACGGCGGTCACCAGACCACGTGGGATCGTGAGGTTGATGTTGTCCAGTGCGGTCACGCGGCCGAAACGTTTGGAGATTCCGTTCATCGTGATCATTGCCGCGCCCCCCCGTGCTCGATCGATCGCGCAGTCAGCGCGCCCTTCGCAGAGTCTCCGGTACGCGCCGGCGTCAGCCTCGGCCGCGTGTCAACAAGTGTGACCGGTGTCAGCGTCGGGATCATCCGCTCAGCGAAGTCCAGCAACTCAACCAGCACGCTGCGGAGCAGCAGGAGCGCGGATGGAGAGCGCTCTACCAGCAAAGCGAACAGTCGTACGGGTGCGTGCGGAACATCACCGAATCCGTCGCGGTTGAGGTCGTACCCCCGGTACGAATCCCAGTAATTCTCGCGGAGTGTGGATGAGGCACGCCGACTGTTGGTCGAGACGTCAAACGTGTTGCGCACAAAGTCGTTGCCGACGAAATAGTTCGAGTCAGCACTCCCCAGCACGCGCACCGCCCAGCCATTGCCAGTGAACGCATTGCCCTCCATGCGATTGCGATTGGAGTCCTCGAGGTACAGCCCGATCGAATTGTTCGTGAAGATGTTCCCGATCAGCTCGGAGTCGCTGATGTCTTTGAGCAACAGTCCGTATGCTGCGGACCCGTGATTCTCCGAGAACGTGTTGCGATGCATCGTGACGTGGCGCGAGTACATCACCGCAACGCCGTTGCCGTTGTCGTGAAAAACGTTGCCGGTATAGGTGCAGTCATGTGAAAACATGAAGTGCATCCCGTACCGGGCGCTCGCAGTCACAGTGTTACGCGCAACCACGCCCCCGCGTACAAACTCGAAGTAGATGCCGTCGCGATGTCCTTCGATAACGTTGTCAAAGACCTGGACATCGCTGCTCGACCACGCATGAATCGCGTTGCCCGCCGTCATCTGACTGGAGCGCGATCCGATAAACTGATTGTGTCGTGCGGTGCAATTGCTGGTGCTGTCCAGGTACACGCCAAAGAGTGCGTCCTCGATGCGGTTGTGTTCAACCATGCAGCGCGATACTCCCTGCGCGTGAACACCTGCGCGTATCCCCAGCTGACTCGGTCCCGTGTTGCGGAGTGTAAAACCACGCACCGTGACGTCGTCTGCACGTACCTGAAACAGGCTGCCCTGACCCTCTGCGTCGACGATTGCAGTACCCGCAGAATCGGCCACGAGTGTGAGCGGTACATTGATCTGCAGGTCGTGTTCCCGGTACAACCCATGCGTCACACGGATGTGCGAGCCCGGCGTGGCCATCGCCAGCGCCTGCGCGATCGTCGTCGCATCGCCCGTGGCACTCACGACCAGCTGCCGTGGGGGGCCTTGGGCGGCCAACGGCTGCGTGGTCACGGTAACGCATATGAACGCCAGCGCGAGGGCGCGAATGAACGGCCGGTTACGGCAGGAGCGGAGAGCGTTCACCTTCAGGGCGCGTGTGAGGCAAGTGGAGCCGTGCCGGCCGAATCGCTCGCAGGGGGAGCGCCGAACGGTGCGTCACGTACCATCTGCAGCACTTGCCGCCAGCTGAGTGTATCAGCGGCGTTTGCAGACCCGGTGCCTTTGGCATAGGCGACAAACCCCATTCCCATCGGCGTGGCGGTTTGTCCACCCTTAATGAACGACGCGTCGGCGAGCGGGATCAACTCGGCGCGTTCCATATCTGAGACAAGGATCTCGCGGATTGCCGTGGAGTCTGTATTTGCGTTCACGTAGTTGGCCAGGCACTCGATCGAATCGAACGTGTGTACACGGCCGGTGCTGAGCACCACTTCGCCGCCGAATCGTGCGTCGGAGATCACCATGCGGCAGACCTCGCAGGAGTCGACGTCCACGGCGAGCGGGCGGGCAGTCGGTTTGCAGGCAAACGCAAA
>JBGTBX010000081.1:0-1862 GCA_041749115.1 Gemmatimonadaceae bacterium | reverse complement strand
CGCGACCTATTTCTTCAGCAAACCGATGAACGGTGCGAGTTTGCTCGATCGGCTGAAGCAATGCCTGACGTGATGCGCCTTGCCGGAGAATTTGGGTTCCTTCCTTCATTTCGCATCAGTCGCTTCATCACACGTCGTGGCCCAACTTGTGGCCGGGCATCCAGTTAAGCAACTTCGCACGTCGACGGCGGTGGGTTCGGTCCGATTCCCGGAACAACGATTTCATTTTTCAAAACCGGACATTTTCGGACATTTTCGGACGCCGTCGTTGGTCCACACTTTGACCTTCCCCATGTTCTGTAGGCGCGGGGTTCAATTGAGTTGAGCCTCGAACTGCTCGGGGCTCAAGTATTCCAGCGACGAGTGTCGTCGCCGGCGGTTGTACCAGCATTCGATCCATTCGAAGACGCTGGCCCGCGCTTCAGCACGCGTGCGGTAACGCAGTCGATGCACCAGTTCGATCTTCAAGGTTGCAAAGAAGCTCTCGACCACGGCGTTGTCGTAGCAGTTGCCCGATCGGCTCATGCTGCGGGTGATCCGCCGATCATCCAGCATCGCGCGATAGGTTTCGCAGGCGTACTGCACGCCGCGGTCGCTGTGGTGCAGCAGTCGACGGTCGTCTGGCTTGCGTCGCTTGAGGGCCATCGACAGCGTGTCGATCACGCCGTCTGCTTTGAGGTTCTGGTTCATGCTCCACCCGATGACGCGTCGGCTGCACAGGTCAAGCAGGACCGACAAGTACAGCCAACCCTCGTCGGTCCAGATGTAAGTCAGGTCGCTCGCCCACTTCTGATTCGGGGCCGGTGCCGTGAAGTTGCGATCCAGCAGGTTGGGCGCGATCGGATGCTCATGATCGCTGTCGGTCGTGCGCGGCACGAAAGCGCGACGCGTCAGCACGCGGACGTCGGCGGCACGCATGTATCTGGCGACCGTGTTCCGGCAAACCTCCACGCCTGACGCCTTGAGTTCCACCGTGACCCGTGGGCTGCCGTAGGTCCCGCGGCTGTCATCGTACGCCTGGCGGATCTTGCCGATCAGCTCGATGCGACGCTGCTGTCGGACGCTGGGCGGTCGACCCCGAAAGGCGTAGTATCCGGCACGTGAGACATTCAGAATCTGGCACATCATGGTCACCGGGAACTCCGTTCGTCGTGCATCGATGAACTTGAACCGCTCAGGTTCTGGCTCGCGAAGTAGGCCGTCGCTTTTTTTAAAATGTCCTTCTCCATCTCCAGACGCTTCACCTGCCGCTGCAGCTCACGCACGCGGACACGCAGCACCGCCGGATCGCCCGAGAGCGGCCCTTCTGGTTCGGGCTTGGTCCAGCCGGACTTCTCCAGCCAGACCACCAACGTGCTGTGCGGCATCCCCAGCTCCCGCGCCGCACGAGAGGGCGTGTAATCCTGCTCGGTCACCAGACGCATCGCCTGTTCCTTGAACTGTTTGGTGTATCCCTTTCCCATCGCGACTCCTTCCCGCCAGGCAAAATACCCGGCGATTGTCGCGCCTACCAAACGTGGGGAGGATCACTCTGGACTTGCCCACGTTTGGTGGGCAATTCAGTTTCGCCATGTCAACTTCATCTTCAATGAGCACGTCGAAATCCTCTCTCACTTTTGGGTTCCTTCCTTCATTTTCGCACGCACGCTCACACTGGTCGCCAGGCCCAACCGGTGGCTGCATAGGCACTTAGGCCAACAGGCAACACGAAAGCGGTGGCTTCGTTCCGCATATTCTGATGTCAAGGAACACGCGCTTTCTACTCACCACTCACTATCCACTACCAACCTCCCTCCCATCTCTCGTGCGCGCTGCGCCGGCGCGCGGCCTAACTGCGTCAAGGTTACGAATTCGCTTGAGTT
>JBGTBX010000080.1:0-6373 GCA_041749115.1 Gemmatimonadaceae bacterium | reverse complement strand
GATCACATCCGGTTTCCGTATACGGCGGACAGCACCGATACGTGGGACATCCTTGAGCTGGCAGACGAAGACCCGTTGGATCCAGCACGGGTGCTCGATGTCTACATGAATGCGAGTTACGCCAAGGTCGGTGGGGGCAATACCAACTACAACCGCGAGCACACCTGGGCCAAGTCCTACGGGTTCCCCGATGACACTTCGACGAACTGGCCGTATACCGACACGCATCACCTGATGATTTCGAACTCCGGGTACAACTCCGCGCGCGGCAACAGGTACTTCGACAACTGCGCCACCGCTTGTACCGAGTACACGACGCAGCTCTACAACGGACAAGGGGGCGGCTCTGGCGTTTATCCGGGCAACTCGAACTGGGGTGGTGGTGGCCGTTGGGAAGTCTGGAATGCAAGGAAGGGCGATATCGCACGAGCGGTCATGTACATGGACGTGCGATACGCGGGCGGCGTCAACTCTCTGGGCGCCACGGAGCCCGACCTCGTGTTGACCGACAACGCTGCGTTGATTGTGGTGAGCGGCGGGAACACGACCGGCACGGCTTACCTAGGCCTACTTTCCGTGTTGGTCCAATGGAGTCAACAAGACCCGCCAGACGAATTGGAGCAGCTGCGCAACTCCTTGGTGCAGAGTTACCAGGGGAATCGCAACCCGTTCGTCGATCACCCTGAGTGGGTGGCGTGCATTTTCCTGTCGCAGTGCGCGGTGAGCGACGTGGTCTTTGGCAATGGGTTCGAGTGAAGGCTGAACCGGCCTGCTTGCGCAGCGCAATCGGGGATCGATGATGACGTCAGGAGACGAGCACCTTCAACCGCCCGCGAAGCCCTACTTCGTCGAGCACTTCGACTTGTTGTCTAAGCTGCAATCCGCTGCAGCAATCGGCGACAAAGAAGCAGCGGAGTTCTTGCCCGTGTTCCACGCCTTCTTGGCGGAGCTAGTCGCGGCTTGCTTCGTGAACTCGACGGACTCCCAGCATTGACATCGCGATTCAAGAATGAAAGAAGGTCGGCTTTGGGTCGTAAGCGGACCCTTGAAGTTGACGGCAGACGGCCCCGGTGCGTCACCACTCGGCATCGTCACCTTGGAAGTCGCGTCGTGCGGCGTCAATCACTGCGGCGGGATCTCGAGAAAAAACGTCGGCCGGTCGCGCGCCCCCGAGCCTGCCGGTGGGCTGGAACAGCCAAAGCGCTGCGGTCCACCCGTCGTGAGACGACGGTAGGAGTGCGACGAGTTTGGTCAGTTCCGCGTGCGGCTCGCCCGTCCCCGGGATGAACTGGAAGGCTGGATAGCGGTAGCTGCCTCGAAAGCGTGCACCAAACAACCGCCGCTCGCGGCGCCGTCGGCTCGCGTACTCGTAGGGGCTGCTCTCTCCGTTCCGGCCGCCGGTCCGTTCCGCGACCTGCGGCCCGCTCAGCCAGCACTCTTGTGCCAGCAGCTCGTCACGACGCATACGCGCAGCGGCGTCGGCTTTCACTTTGGCTGGACCCGAATTCAATGTGAGCACCTGCGAATCAATCTGACGGCACCCGCAAACGCTCGTAGAAGGGTTCGAGTGCTGCCTCGCCAAACCAAGCGGGCTTGGTCGCAGGGTCGAACGTCAAGACGTCGATCACCGCTGAGAAGGCATCGCGGGCGGACTGCAGCCTTGTCGCTAGCGCGCGAACCATGTGCTCGTCCTGGCCGTCTTCGACCAAGGCGACGATCACGAGTGCAAATGGCCCGTCCGAATCTGCCCTGCGCATCTGCGCCAGGTGCGCGGACGCCACGGATGGAAATCGCTGTAACTCCTCACGCACAATCTCGATCAAGCCCGGCGACGGCGCTGCGGGGAGGATTTCCAAGCGCTCCCCCTCTGGGAGCCGGAAGTGTTCGAACCGCGCGATTGTGCCGTCGCGCAGCATCGCCGTAATCTCTTCGGGGTACAGCGTGCAGCTAGTCTCATTCGGGTCGAGCATGAGCGTGGCTCCGCGCGTCATTTCGAACAGTTGGCGTCCGGTCACGGCGACCACGCGCGCGGCCTGCTGCGCGGCACGCTCTGCCTCGTCCTCGCGGCTGAAGAACGGCAAGACGGTCAAACCGTCGGGTCGCACGAACTGGAGCAGTCGCAAACGAGCGCTGTCGTCCGAAACCGGCATGTGAACGAAGACCGTTGCGTCCAGCAACGCCTGAAAGAATGCCGCTTCCTCGCGAGAATCTTGGACAGCGCCGCGTTTCAGATCCTCAAGGGATTTCACTTGGACCTCCGGCAGGACTCGAGGCGACTGCGGAGATCCCTTTCTGGCCTATCGGGGCGGTGGGACGAGGGTATCGACGAAGTCCTGGAGCGCCGTCCGGTCCATCAGGACTTCATGCGAGAGGCTCACACGGTGAGCAACGGCAAGCTGTGCGGCGCGTGCCACCTGGGCTTGCGTCGGCGGTCGCAACGCCTCGTCAAGGTTCGCTAGCAGTAAGCGCGCAATGCCCGTACTCACTCGGCTTACATAAACCTGAGCTTGCGGACCGGCCAGTTGCTTTGACAGCGTCGTCGACACACCTGGAAAGAGGTCGACCCCGAGCGTCAGCGCCAATCCCTCGCCAGTTATGGCTACTCGCACCTGTCGATCCTGTGCTGCAGGCTGGTGCATGACCGAATCGCCTTATCCGCCGGGTGGGCCAGAGCAGCATATCTAGATTCCAGATATCTGCAAAGCAGATATAGGTTCCTTGACCTCCTCGGCCAGACGGGGCGGTCGTGCCCAAATCAATCTATGGAAGGGAACACTTGGCGCTCGCGGAGGCACTGCGCAGCGCTCGCACGTCAGCGGGCCTGACCCAAGCGGAAGTTGCCGCGGCGCTCCAGCGAGCCCAGAGCTTCGTCAGCGACGTCGAGAACGGGCATCGCCGGCTCGATCTGGCGCAACTCGACGACTATTGTCATGCGATCGGCATACCGTTGGTCACGCTTGTGGGTCGGTGGAAGCGCGCGCAAAAGACTCGATAACGACTGCAAGGTCACGGGAAGCTAGTGAAGTAGTCATGGCCGGCGGGCTACATGAATCCGCCACAGCGTCAGGCTGCTCCTCCGATTGCGACGCGTAAGCAAGGGGGGCGTCACGACGGCCGACGCCGTCGGGGCGCGCTGGAGTAGCAGATGTTGCAGCAATCGGTAAACCGCCGGCCGCGCAGACGCTCATGAGCTATTGAACCGAATGGTGCGCGACAGCTCGATTGCAACTACGGCGGAGTTTCGGCCTTCCCGCTCTGGACGTTGGGTACTCCGCCCAGTTCAGTTTTCCACTGCCCCAGATGGTTCTGGAGATGGGCGCTAACCTGCGCGGCGTTCATGGCGCCACTACGGAACAACGCGTCCGTCTCGCACAAAGTATCCGTCATCACTTGATGCAGTTGGGCGATGCGCCATGACCGCTCGCCAGTTTCCCATGCGCTTGCTTCCTTGTAGGCGGCGTGGATGTAGCGCAATAGGGACTCGTCACTGGCGTGCCCGGAGAGCGTGCGCATCTCCTGCAATACGAGACGTTCCGATGGCGCGGTCAGTTCCCGGCGCTCGGCGAACTCCCGAATCCCCAACAGGAAGTGATAAGCCATATCGGTGAAGAAGCGGTGTCGGAACATATGAAGACAGGCCCTAACCTCAAGGCCAGCCAAGGTAGCCAAGTCGTGCATGTCGTTGGTGAGAGTTTCCTCGGACAGCGGGTGACCGCTCGCCGTCAGGAAAAGCCGGCCGCAATCACCTGCCGTGCCGACAGTCGATCGAATCAACTTTGCTCGATGGCCCCTTATGAAGCTAAGAATTGGCTCCAAGCGGGAACGAACAACCGGAATCTCCCGAACTTTTCCGCTACGGGATTTCACAACGTCGAGCGGGAGAAGGCCGGATTCCGCGGCAAGAAGGATTTGATCCACAGTCACGAACGCCATTTCTAGGCGGCGTCCGCCGGTGGCCAAAGCCAAATGAACCATTACCGAGCGACGGCGCTTGATGTAATCCGACTGTCGGCTCGCGAGATTCGCGGCGAACAGGCGATCAATCTGATCCTTGGTCACTGGCGTTCGTCGGCGAGTCGCGTCACGCGTTGGAAACGAGGGGTGAGACAGAAACGTCGAGGATTTGCCCCGCTTGCGAAAGGTCTTAAGTTCGACCGTGATCTGGCAGCCATCCCCGGCCACCCCGATCAGCCCGGTATTGGGCGCCAGCATCGCTTCAACCCAAGTGAGGAAGTCCAGTGCGCGCCGACCCACCACACCCACTTGTGTGGCGTTGCGTGCGAGGCGAACGCGCTGGTGAGAATCGACTGTTTCCTCTGCGAGCAGCTGCTCGATCCAACGATCGATGTCGGCATCGTTTAGCGTTTGAAAATCTCTTCCGCTGCTGTAGCAAAATCGGATGAGATGACCGAGCTGCTTCGCGTAGGTTGCAAGCGTGCCGCCCCGGGTCCGAGTGCTCTTGCCCGCTCGATACTTTGCGCACAGGTACATCGTCGCGGGCCAACACACTGAACCGTCCGGCCAAAGGCTGACCGGAACCTGGCCGGTGGACGTTGTTCGACCCGCTCTCGCGCCAACATATACGTGCGGCAATCGTAAGTCAGTGCTGGTCAGTCGATAAGGACTAGGTCTGGCGATCTGACTCACTGAGTCCACCCTCAATTAACACCAATGGTTGGGCTCTCGCCCCCCGGAATCGTGCCAAGTGCGCTTCGAGGAGCCTGCGTTCGTTGTCAGAATCGAGTCGACCCTTATCCGCCCGCTCGAGCGCTCGCCGAAACAAACCCAGCAATTCGTTGTACTGATCGGCCGCGAATGCGCAGCTATCTACGAGACGTTGTCGCTGATCGCGCAATTCACTCGCATGCAACTCTTGGCTCCGATGCGTGGACTGCGACGAGGGTGTCGAACGTTCCTGCCTAACTTTCCTGAAGGCGTCGAGCGCGCTGCGCCTTAATCGATCGAGCTCGCGAAATCCGCCCGGCAGGCACTGAGCACTAGCGGACTTCAGCGTGTTGAGCGACATCGGCTTGATCTTGAGATCCGGCAGATCCAGGTGTGCCAGTGCAGTCTGACTGGTGCAGCCCGTTGCGATTCGGGGATCTAGTACGCCGTCCTGCGCCATCGATTTCTGCAGCAAAGCGCGCAGAACCTGGGCCGACCGATTGTTGGCTGACCCCATATCGACGCTACGAACAGACTTTTTGGAAGTACTCATGGCAGCTCTTTGGCGGCCCGCACTAACCACATAATTTCGTAGTCCGTGCCCTGCGTGTCGCGAATGAATTTCGGCTCGATGTCGAGTTCGCCTCTTTCAATGATCTCCTCAATGCAGGCCAGAAGTTCGGAGCTTTCGACTAGCCGCAGCTCGGCACAGCCCAAGTGCTTCCGTACCACCTCATGAATGGCTGCGATTGCCACTGCGTTCTCTGCGGTCGGAGAGTGTCGGCCGGTCAACACGGACGCAGCGTATGACGCTTTGATCTGGCGCATCTCCTTATCATGGCCATCGAAGCTCTCACGGATGTAGACCCACGTCTGTTCCGACTCCCGGTGTCCCAAGTACCAACCGATCGTGTGGAGCTCACCCAAGCCAAACTTGTAGAAGAACGAGTACGCCCAGAACCGTCGCAACTCGTGCGTTCGTACATACCAGCGCCTCCGTTGGTCGTCGAGAGGCACTTGGACGAAGTCGCAAAACAAGTCGAGCCAAGTGTTGATTGTGCCGCCAGACAGCGTCGCGCAGTCGCTGAACTCAGCAGCGAAGCCGACAAAGAGTCGGTCACTCGAAACGCCGTGCAACTCGCGCCACGAGCGATTCAGGCGTCGAACTTGGGCGATGGCGCGTGCGGCTAGGTGCGGCACGCAACGGACGAGTGCGCCTCGGGAATCGCCAAGGACATCCTTGCCGAGTGCGAAGCGCAAGTACCACCCGGTGCCGAGCAGTTTGGCCAGGCACTCGTCCTCAAGCGTGCGCAACTCAACCTGACGCCGAGCAGCGGTGGCGCCGAGAATGACGAATACGCTCGCAAAGAGGAGCTGCAATGCATCCGTCAATCCCATGCGCTCGCGAACCGAACCAGTTCGCGTGTTTCCGCCCGCGTCGTCCATTTGCGCGGCGGAGCGCGTCGCGAAGATGCTGTGGATTTGGCTAATGTGCAGCGGTCTAAGGCTTATGGGCTCTTCGGTCAGTAATCCGAGTCCTTGTAACTTGACCAAGTAGGAGGAATGGCGCGCCTTGCCGGTTTCCTGTCTTAGAGCTCGTTCAGCAAAGAGCTTGCTCTTCACGCTGATCGCGAACGCCACCAAGTCATCACCATATGTCAGTACAAATCGAACGGCGGCGCCGAGGCAGTGCAGCGCGATCTCCGGT
>JBGTBX010000079.1:0-12630 GCA_041749115.1 Gemmatimonadaceae bacterium | reverse complement strand
TGGCCGGAGCGCTTATCTGCGACGGTGCCGGACTCTCACGTCGGAAGTGGGCGATGGGACTTTCAATCGCGGCGCTGGCTGTTGGCGCACGTATGGTCCTGGAACGGATCGTCTGACGCACCGAAGGCCCGAGCCATCAGGCGCGGCCGTGATAACCGGAGGGGGCGCGGCCATGGCCACACCACCTCCGCATCACCGCTTTACGCCATCTCGAATTCTTTCGCGAACGTCACGGCAAAGCTGAAGGTCTTCGCTTTGCTGCGGGTCTCCATGACGTTGGCGACACGCTCGAGTCGTTGCGGAATCCCCAGCACTTTCTCCTGCGCCATACGACCCATCTCATTCAGATCAGTCATCTTTTCGATCGCCCAGAACTTGAGCGCTTCCTGCACGATCCTGATGTATTCACGCGGTCCGTAGATCTGTGCGCGGCGGATCACGTCGGCCATCTCACGGAAGTGAGGCATGTTGATCCCAGGCATGTCGATGGAGGGCATGACCTGTGCTGCGGAGTGCAGCGCCCGATTCGGATCGAGTCGCAGAACCCGATCGAAGATCGCACGATAAAACACATAGTGGCGCGCTTCTTCCTTGGCGACGTTTGACAGAACCGTTCCGATCAGCGGTTCCACTTCTTCAGCCTGCTTACCAGTGTTCGCGTGACTGACCTGCGTGGCGCGTTCCTGCAGCGTGGTGTAGACAAAGACGCGATACGGGTCTGAATCCCACTGCGGTTCGAATCCGGCGCGCAGATATTCGAACTGCATCTTTTCCATCACTGGATTGTCGAGCAACCGGCTGTCATGCATATAGTCGTGCAAAATAGCACCGTGCCGGTCTTCTTCGGCGGTCCACAGATTATTCCACTTCGCCCAGATGGAATCTGCGCCAAGGTAGTTGGAAATGATCCGGTGGAAATGTGGCAGGCCTTCTTCGGTCAGTGTATTGAGGCAGAGCGCCACACGAATCGGCATGGAAATGCCGCGAGACCGGTCGCGGAGCAATTTAATGTACGCGTCCGGATCGGTGTCGGGTTCGGGGGCCAGGATCTCGCTCGGAAACCACAGGATGCGCTTCGCCTCGTGCTGTTCCATAAGCTCTACGACGTCGGCTTCCAGATCGGAGAGGACTTCAATCTTGGCTCGCGTCTCGTTGTCGTGCTGTTCCCTGGTCATCGTTTGTGGTCTGGGCCTGCGTGGATGGTGACTCCGGAATCTTGCATCTGCGCGTGCTGTCCGCGAGGTGGAGTCGTGTTATCTGCGCATTGATGCACGTAGTGCAACATACACCCGCCGCCCCGCTCCAGGCTCGAAAAAGCGACCGCGGGTTGCATTGGTGACGATATTCCCCACCCACGTTTTGTCAAATGTGTTCTCAATGCCGAGCGTGGGCGCAATGGCGAACGCGCCCCGTGGCGTAAGGCCCATGCGGACATTCCATACCGAATATGGCGGCGCATAGTTCGCGCTCACATCGTCAGCCGCGGTTCGATCTGCGTTTTGCACCTCGACGGTCACAAATCCCGGCGATCGTCGCGCGGTGACGTACATGGATGACGTGAGTGGAGAAACACCCGGTACCCGATGGCCGTCAAGCACTGTCGTACCCACCGTAAAATCCTCGTATGTATATCGCAGCGCAGTCAGGCTTGCCCCGACATCCACGTGGCTGAACGAAGCCCTCAGTCCGAGTTCGGCTCCTCGGCGTTGTGTGCGTCCTGCATTGCGGAAATAGCGTCGACCGCCGCTGTTGGGAATCTCGAACGGAATCAGCTCATCGTCTGTGTCAATATTAAAAACGGCCACATCGAGCATCACGCGATCGAACACAATGCCCTTCGTTCCGGCCTCCAGCGAACGACCGTACTGCGGTTTGAGGTCACGGTTGAATCCCCGGCTCCCGTCGGGCTGATTCGCCAGTTCCGTTGTTGTGGGCGTCTCAAACGACGTAGCAAAATTTCCGTAGACCGACCACAGTGGATTGGCGCGCCACACCAAACCAACCATCGGTGTTACGGCACCCAGATTAACAGATTCAGCGGTCGTGCTCGTCGCGTCCTGCCTGTCGCGCACCGTAAAACCCGTCCGGTCGCCACGCACCATACCAGTTAACGACAATGCGTTCCGCGAAACTTCTGCCCGTGCGAAAATACCCGCGGAGACCACGCGTTCGAACTGATGAATTGTTTGTGCTCCCTGGTCGGCGGCAGAGGGACAGCGCGCCAACGTGCGCGCTGCGCCACTCACCCCTGCACAATTGTTGAAATTGCGCCTGTCATCACGCTGCGACTGGACATCAACACCTGTCGCAAAGCGCCAATTAAAGTCCCCGAATTGATGCTCCTGTGAAATGCGGGTAGTAATTCCCATTGTGCGGCGCTGCAGATCAATGATTGCGAACGCAAGTGGATTGTACAGATCCCGCCATCCCCCGAACACAGTCGCACTGGCCTGCCCTCCTGACCAATCCCTCACAGCAGCGAGCGAGAGAAGTTGCTGCCCGACCTCCTTGCCGGCACGACGCGTGATGTTGAGCGAGTCAGCCACAGCGGGTGACGCGCCGAGTTCGTCGATGGTGACAGCACCCGGATTCTGTGCCAGCGGCGCATCGTACCAGGTGAACTGCGCCCTGAGTTGCACGGGGCCGACGTTGCGCATGGCATCACCAAAGGCACTCGTGGAGCGGAAGCGCGAATAGTCGCGCGGGCCGTCACCGGTATTGCGGGTTAACGAACCTTGCATTCCCCAACCACCGACGGCAGCACTTGCCCGTCCACTGAGTCGTGTCGCATCACTGTTCCATGTTGACCGCAGTTCCCCCGTCGGTCGGTCGCCCTCGCGCGGAAGGTCCGGCGACCGCAGCTCCAGAACCCCTCCCGACGCGTTGCCATACAACGCGCCCGCGGCTCCTCGCAAGACCTCAGCTGAACCAACGGTTTCAAGATCGACAAAATCGACGGCAGTCTGACCGTCGGCCAGCGTCAGCGGCACACCGTCGCGCACAATCCGAACCCCTCGAATACCGAACGCAGCCCGCGCCCCGAACCCCCGGATCGCCAGTCGCGGATCCTGCGTCGGGTTGTGTCGGTTGGAAACAGAGAGGCCAGGAATGGCGATCAGCAGGTCGGTGAGCGACCCGCGTCGTGCGCCCACCCGGGAGCTATCGACGTCCGACCGCGACACACTGAAGGGCAGCGCCATGGTCGAGCGCGCGGCGTCGCGTGTGATCGTCACCGTGACCGGAGTCAAACGTGTGACTGTGGTGTCCTGCGCCCAGGCTGCTGGCCGAGCCAATGTCAGGGAAAGGATGATCAGGGAGGCCGCAGTCGCGAACCTCGGGTGTGCAGCGGCGCCAGGCGCTGCGATACTCGCAGCGGAGGCCGAAGTGGATGGACGGGATGATTTCACAGCGGGAACGTGCTCAAAGGAACGGCCTCGTCGCAAGCACCCGGGAAGGGGGACGCGAGTGGGCGTGCCCGGGTAGTCGGTCTGACCCGGTACCGGTGCGCGCGGTGATTCCACACGAACGCTTGAAGCACAGTATCCTTGAATCTGCTCATGACAGGCACACACCTGCTCCACGATTTCCTCGCAGCGGTCCTCCTCCTTCCCGGAGGAACAGGTGCCGCAGGCGCCCCCTGCGCGTGCGCCCACGATCTCCATCTCACGCACACCCGGATAGAGGTCAACGGCGTGAGAGCAACGGCGACAGTGCGCATTTTTCATGATGACCTGCAGACGGTCCTGGCCCGGTTTTCCGGCCGTACCAGCGTAACCGTCGACCGGAACACCCCTCAGGATTCCCTGTTCGGGGAGTACTTTCGCCGACAGGTTCTAATTCGGACGCGCACGGGTGACCTCATTCCACGCGTGACAGCGTCGGGCCCGGATACGACAGCCGTCGATGCACCGATGTGGTGGTACAGGGTCGAACTCACCGCACCCGCCCCGATCACGTGGCTCGGCCTTCGGTACGAGGTCATGTATGATCTGTTCGACGACCAGCGCAACATTTTGACGCTGATCCGCACGGCCTCCGGTCACCGTTCCTCCATGTATTTCGCCGCGACCGATCGCCGGGAACAGTCGGTGTCGCTGGACGGCGGCTCGCGGTAGGGCCCCTCAGCCAAGTTTGCAGTTCGTCTGCCACTTTGGATTTCGGCACGTGGCCACGGTCGGCCAGGTTGGCGCATTTTGCTGGCATCATGAATGCCTCTGGTGTGGGATGCTTGCGCAAAGGGCGAGCATTCACCAACACACATTCAGCAGGAGAAATGTCTTATGGTCACCGTCACGCCTCTCAACACAATGCTCGGCCGCATGGCGACGATCAGCCATGCCATGGATCAGGCCTTCGGTACGTCAAACACGCGCGGAGAGCTGTGGATGCCATCCATCGATGCCACCGAGACCGAACAGGCATACGTGGTATCCCTCGATCTGCCGGGTATTGATCCATCCAAGGTTGATGTGAACTTCGAGAGGAACACACTCACCGTTCGTGGCACGCGTGAGCGCGTCGCAGAGTCGCAGGAAGGAACGCAGGTGCTGTTTACCGAACGCGAATGGGGAAACTTTGAGCGGTCGATGCGCTTCCCACTGCATGTGGAAGGGGACAAGATCGGCGCTGCATTCAACAACGGCGTGCTGACGATCACGATCCCGAAATCTGACGCGGCTCGCCCGCGACGCATCGCCATCACAGGTGGATAAGCTGTAACCAAAGGGGGTCGGCCCGTCCGACCCCCGAGTCAACCGAACAGGCGATGTCCGGGGGAGCGCATCGATTCCCCCGGTCGTCGTTGCTCTACGTCCCGGGCGGGTCAAACGGGGGGACTGCCGTGGGGAGACAGCCCGCGGATACGTGGCGCGGCTCGGCGTGCGTTCAAACCCTGACGCGATTGGTCATGTCGTAAAGGGAGACGAGCCAAACCCGGGTCCGGGCTTTGCCGTACCCTGCTTCATGTCACTCTCCCGCGGACTACCATGACCTTTTATCGAATTGCCGCCCTGTCGCTGTTGTCTGCCTCAGTGGCCAGTGCTCAGAACATCGTTGGCCGCGACGGTCGCGTCTTCACCACCAGTGAAAGAATTTCGTCCGGCGACGATGTCCGCATTTACTCGTCGAACGGTCGTATCACGATCACGCAGGCATCCGGCACTTCGATGGAGTTTCGCGCCGAGAAGGACGGCGGCAGTGCAGACGACATCGGATTTGTCGTGCTGCGCGGTTCGAATGGCATCACCATTTGCGCGATATACGATGAGGACGACGAGTGCACATCGAGCGGCATCCGACGGGAACGATCAAACCGCTCGAGCAGGTGGAACCGCTGGAACGACCGGGCCCGTCCGATCATCACCGCCTCGGTTCCGCGCGATGTACGCCTTTTTGCGTCGTCGGGTAACGGAGACGTAAGCGTTGACGTCGCGGCGCGCGAAGCGACGGTGACGAGTGGCAATGGTCGGGTGCACGTTGCGCAGGTTAATGGCGAGGTGAACGCGAGCAGCGGCAACGGTCACGTCACGGTGGAAAACGTGCAGGGTCCCGTCTCGGCGAGCAGTGGCAACGGCGATGTTATCGTCGGCACCGTCATGGGACCGGTCAAGGCGACCACGGGCAATGGGTCGGTACGGGCGAGCATGACCCGGCTCGGCGCCGGGGACATGGTGTTCACCTCCGGCAACGGCAGCATTAATCTGGAAGTTCCCTCCGATTTTTCCGCAGACCTCGACGCCAGCACAGGAAGCGGTGGCATCAGCACCGACTTTCCCATTCGGGTCGAAGGACGCCTGCAGAGAAACCGACTGCGTGGAACGATCGGTGATGGCGGTCGCTCGCTGCGGGTACGCACCGGCAACGGGAGTGTAAACATCCGAAAGGTGAGCCGCTGACGACCCACCGGTCGCCTCGGGGCGGCCCACGTTGAGACGTGGCGGCAGGCACACCCCTTTCCATCTCGTCAGGCACGTTTGATATTGGTGGCATGAGTGCCTCACGAGAGGAAACTGGCAATGACGCGCGAAGCGAATCCCGCGTCTCTCACGTGTACGAGGTTGAACTGAAACTGCGCGGGGCGCCGTATCCCTTCGTGAGCACAACTACGCGCACGATCAACGTCAGTTCGACCGGACTTCTTCTGGAGATTCCGCACGGGATCGGTATCGAGGAAGGCCAGGAAGTGTCAGTGCTCATTCACTGGTTGGGTGGCAGCTACGAATCGACTGGTGTCGTAGCGCGGGTCGACTCCGCCACCGCTGGAGAGCCGATGTCCGCAACCATGGGTGTCAAACTGGCCGAGCCGCTGCCCTCCGCGCTGCTGGACGGGTAATCAGCGCGGCAGCACGACCCCAATCGGTTTAGCTGCACTCGCGTCGCTCCCGAACGCCAGCCGCCACGCGCTCCACACGATCAGACCCGCTCCAGCCAGCGTCCAGCCCGAGGGATGTTCACCAAACACCAGGGCCCCCCAGATGCCGGCGAACACGAGCTGCAGATAACCGGTGGTCGTCGCGCGTGCGGCGGTCTCCGCTGCTAAGCCACGAGTCAGGAAAACCTGTGCGAGTTGTGTGGCGACCCCCACTCCCAGAAGAATCAGCCATTCCCAGCCGCTGGGCATCACCCATTGAGTTACCGTCAACGGCACGGTAATCGGGAGAGCGACCAGGGGGAGGTACAGTACCATGACCGCGGCATGTTCAGATCGCGAGAGATACCTGATGGTGGCATAGGCGCTCCCGCTGAAAAACGCTCCCATCAACCCGATAAGTACACTCAGTGGCGCGATTGGCGCTGCGCCGCCTCCAAAGAGCGCCACTGGTCGCGTGATGAGTATGACGCCCAGCATGGCAGTGGCGAGAAACCGCACTTCCCTGCGACCAGCGCGTTCATCCACGAACCACGCAGCGATCAGCGTCGCAAAAATCGGATTTGTATGCTGCAGCAGCGTCGCTTCGCCCAACGGCAGGTGCACCAGCGAGTAGTAGTAACACATCAAACCCATCGACCCCAGCAGGCCGCGCAGCAGCAGCAAGCGGCGATTGAAGCCCAACATCGGGGTGATGCGCAGTTGTTTGAGCGTGATCCAGCTGAGCACCAGCGTGATCACCACGCGAAACAGCACGACCTCCATGGAGGGAAGTCGACGCCCGGCCAATTTTACCAACAGGCCCATGACGGAAAACCAGAACGCGCCAATGGCCATCGCGCGTATGCCGGGCGACAGGATTCGAGGCGAGGACACGGTATTCAGCTGGTAGAGCCCTGTGCTTCCGCAGGCGGATGTCCGCTTCGGCCGAGTGTGTGATCCACCGGCGTATTCGTCACGCCGCGCGTTCGGAGTAGCTCGTAGTGATCGCTGCGCGCCACGTCTGCTGCTTCGCGGATTTTCTCACGCTGAGTGCCGTACTTGCGAAGTACGCGCGAAAAAATCTCGATCGATGTTTCGAATTCCTCTGGCACCACCTCATCTGCACCCAAGCGATGCAACTCGGCGATCTCCTCCACCTTTCTCGTGCGGGCAATGATGTGGATCGTCGGACTGATCTGCCGCGCGACCGCCACCGCCCGGCGCTCATCGGAAACAGATGAGAGACACAGCACCAGTATTTTCGCCCGCTTAATGCCGACACGATTCAGAATCTCACCGCGCGTACCGTCACCGAAGAAGACGTTCTCACGCCCGAGGCGCGCCTCACGCACGATCTGACCGTTCGCTTCGATGATCGCGTAGGTGATCTGCGATCGCCGCAGCGCTCTGGCGACATTCCTGCCGTTCAATCCGTACCCCACGATGATCGTATGGGAATCGAGCGGGGCCGCCGCCCTGACCTCGCGTGTCGCGAACTCCATCGTTGGCATCGCGCGGAACTGGAATATCCAGTCAGCAATCGCGGGGGCCGCATTTACGGCGAACGGCGCAACCAGCATGCTGACCACCGCGGCACCCAGAAAGAGCTGGTAGTCCGTGCTCGTCAGGAGACCGAGTGAGAGCGCGGCGCCGGCGAGGACAAACGAAAACTCTCCGGCCTGCGCGATACTTATTCCCGCAACAACGCCCACACGCTGAGACCGGCGCACGAAGCGTACAACGAAATATCCCACCAGTGACTTGATGACCAGAATCGCCACGGCCAGACCGAGAATGGCAGCCAGGTGCTGCGCCACATAACGCATGTCCAGCAACATCCCCACCGAGGTGAAGAAGATGCCACTGAATGTGTCGCGGAACGGCAGGATATCCGACAGCGCCTGCAAGCCGTAGTCGGATTCCGAAATAAGCAGACCGGCCAGAAAGGCGCCTAACGCAAGGGAAAGCCCGAAGGCCGCCGTTGCGTAGGCCGATCCCAACCCGATCGCAAGCACACACAGCGTGAACAGCTCGCTGTCACGCAGTGCTACGATTCGTGCCAGCAGCCACGGAACCACTCTGCGCCCGATTACCAGAATGCCTGCCGTGACCGCAAACGTCACGCCAATCCCGCGCACGATGTCTGCGATTCCCGAATTCTCTCCCGCAAGAAACGGAAGCAGAAGCATCATCGGCACCACACACAGATCCTGAAACAACAGGATCGCCACAACCACGCGACCTGGTGCTCCATCGAGCTCACCACGGTCCGCGTACACCTTGAGAATGATGGCCGTCGACGAAAGCGCGATGAGCAGTCCAAAGAGCACCGCTTTTGCGCCGCCGATACCGAAGGGAAGCGCAGCGAGCGCAAAGATGCCTGTCGTCAGGAACAATTGCCCCGCACCGGCCTTCAGGACAACACTTCCCAGCTTAACAACACGCGACAGGGACAACTCAAGCCCGATGGCAAACAGCAGCAGCACCGCGCCGATCTCCGCCAGCGTCCGCACCTCCTCGAGGCGCGCAATCAAGCCGAGCGCCGACGGACCGATCAGCGCACCGGTGATCAGGAAACCCACCAGGGTGGGCA
Source organism: Gemmatimonadaceae bacterium (assembly GCA_041749115.1). Taxonomy (GTDB): domain Bacteria; phylum Gemmatimonadota; class Gemmatimonadetes; order Gemmatimonadales; family Gemmatimonadaceae; genus JBGTBX01. The sequence goes on along the minus strand of JBGTBX010000079.1, from coordinate 3,688 downwards.
CCTTGAATCGGTGCATCAGGACCACGACCGGGATTGCGACCGCGATCAGGATGACCAGATCGCGGAGAAGGGGAATCTCGTGCATGCGTAACTCTAACCCCCAACGCCTATGGACTAATAGGTGAGTCGCAACTTCCCGGACTTACGGCGCGCGCACACTCCGTCTACGATTCTGACCATATGGAATTCCCGGTCAACCGAATCTACGTCTGGCTGCGCCAGCTCTTCCGGCTTCAGGAGGACGTTGATGAAGCCGCTGCGCGCGAACGCATCATCAGCAACATCGCGTTCCGCGGACCCCATCTGTGGGCGCTGATCCTCGCCATCATTATGGCGTCGGTGGGTCTCAACGTGAACTCCACCGCCGTGATCATCGGCGCGATGCTCATTTCACCATTGATGGGACCGATCGTGGGCGCCGGTCTCGCGCTGGGCGTCAACGACACGGCCCTGCTCAAGCGCTCGGGACGATTCCTTGCCATTGCCACGGTGGTCAGCGTGCTCACCTCGGCGCTGTACTTTGCCCTCTCGCCCCTGGCCGACGCACAATCCGAACTGCTCGCGCGCACACGACCCACGATCTACGACGTGTTGATCGCATTGGCAGGTGGAAGCGCAGGAATTATCGCCGCGGTTCAGAAGAAAGAGGGCGGGAATGTCATTCCCGGCGTCGCGATCGCCACGGCACTCATGCCCCCTCTCTGCACCGCGGGCTACGGTCTGGCGAAAGGGGACATGACGTTCTTTTTCGGCGCACTCTATCTCTACGTCATCAACGCAACATTCATCTGTCTGGCTACACTGGCGTTCGTTCGTTTTCTCAAATTTTCGCCGGTCTCCAAAGTCAATCAGGAAGGTGCGACCAGACTCCGCAGAATCATCGCGACCGTTACAACGATCATTGTGCTGCCTAGCATTTTTGTTGCATGGAAGGTTGTGCAGGAAACGCGCTTCGACAGCGCGGCACGCCGATACATCGCGGAGAATCTTGATTTTACTGACCGCTCCGTAGTCAGCACGCGTGTCAGACGGCAGGGGGATTCTGCCATCATCGAAGCCACAATTCTCGGAATACCTCTGCCTGCCGAGAGCAAGGAACTGTTGCAGACCAAGCTTGAGTCGTACGGGCTGAAAAACACCCGACTCGTGTTGCGGCAGCCGTCCGAAGGTGCGATCTCGGCTGAGGAAGTGGGCGAGCGCGTAAAAGCGGGCATTCTCGAGGATCTGTACCGCCGCAATCAGGACGCGATTGAGGGCCGCGATTCACGCATCGCGCTCCTCGAAGCCGAGGTGCTCCGGCTCCGCACGTCGGAGCGGCCGGTGAAGCAGGCGGCTGTTGAACTGGGCGTACTGTATCCCGGCCTTTCGTCGCTGCTGTATGGCGCGGCCTACCTCTCGGACACGACGGGCGGGGCCGATTCCCTGCGCACGATCGTCGCCACGTGGCGGCGCCGACCATCGGCCGCCGAACGCGGGCGAATCGAGGCATTCCTCGCCAGCAGGCTCGGCGTGGACTCGGTGCACGTTCAACACGTCGAAGGCCGGTGACGTAAGCAGTGCAGCCGGTCGCTTGCACTGTACGAGAAGGTTCGCGCGCTTCCTGAGCCGAAGCCCTGACGCGCAAGCGTCTCTTTGCCACGAGGGCAGCTCACGGAGCAATGTGCTGTCCTGCGGCACAATGGGGGGATGAGCACTTTGTCGTCCCCCCTCGTGCTTGGTGCATCTCGCCGTAAGTTGAAAAATCCGATCCTCCAGCCAGCCACTACATCAATGCGCTCTCTGCTTCGTTCTCTCGCTCTTTTAGCTGCTGTCGCCACTCCTGTCGTAGCGCAGCGCGCCGTGCCGGTTCGCGCGGCGACCGACACCACAACGCCACCTGGCCTCAACGCGGCGGCGATCAGCGGACTGCGTGCCCGATCCATCGGCCCCGCGATGACCAGCGGTCGTGTGATGAGCGTGGCGGTGCACCCGAAGGATCCGGCGGTGATCTATGTCGGCACCGCCTCGGGTGGATTGTGGAAGAGCGTGAGCGGCGGTGCGAGCTGGCAACCGGTGTTCGATCGCGAGGGTTCGTACTCCATCGGTTGGGTGGAGCTTGACCCCAAAAACCCCAACGTCATCTGGGTCGGCACAGGTGAACGCAATTCGCAGCGCTCCGTGGCGTACGGCGATGGCGTCTACAAGTCCGAAGACGGTGGGCGTTCGTGGAAAAACGTCGGCCTCAAGATGTCGGAACACATCGGGCGTATCGTCGTCAATCCTGACGATCCCAACATCGTGTACGTCGCCGCACAGGGGCCCCTGTGGAGCGCGGGCGGAGATCGCGGGCTGTACAAAACCACCGACGGTGGCGCCACATGGGCTCAGGTGCTCAAGATCAGCGAGCACACCGGCGTCAGCGACGTCGTTATGGATCCGCGCAATCCCGACGTCCTCGTAGCCACCGCCTATCAGCGCCGACGTCATTTCTTCACGCTGATTGACGGCGGTCCCGAGAGTGCCATTCACCGCACTACCGATGGTGGCAAAACGTGGGCCAAGGTCAACTCAGGCCTCCCAACCGTTGAACTGGGGCGCATCGGGTTGGCGATCTCGCCGATTAATCCCGACGTGCTCTACGCCAACGTCGAAGCGGCAGCCAGCCAGAGTGGCATCTTCCGCTCCACCGACAATGGTGTCACCTGGGCTCGGATGTCCAACTACTCGCAGGGCTCGATGTACTACGGCGATGTATTCGCCGATCCACACACGATGGATCGCATCTACGTACCAGACGTCCTCTTTCAGGTCAGTGATGACGGTGGACGCACGTTGCGAGCACTCGGCCAGCGCTACATGCATGTCGACAACCACATCATCTGGGTCGATCCCGCCAACCCCAATCATTATCTGGTAGGCAACGACGGCGGGCTGTATCGCTCGTGGGATCGTGGTGCAACCTGGACGTACTTCGAGAATTTGCCGCTGGCGCAGTACTACGACGTGGACGTCGACAATGCGCTGCCCTTTTACAACGTCTATGGCGGTCTGCAGGACAACAACTCACTCGGCATGCCGTCGCGCACAAAGAGTGAACACGGCATTCTGAACGAAGATGTATTCGTGACGCAGGGCGGCGACGGATTTGTGTCGCGCGTCGACCCCGAGGATCCCAACACCGTTTATGCGGAGTTGCAGGAAGGCGTGCTGGTTCGTTTCGACAAACGCACCCACGAACGCATCAGTATTCAGCCACAGGAAGAAAAGGGTGGCGTGGCGCTGAGATTCAACTGGGATGCGCCGCTGATTATTTCGCCGCACAACAGCAAGCGCCTGTATTTTGCCGCGCAGTTCGTGTTCCGCAGCGACGATCGCGGCGATACCTGGCGCAAGATCTCTCCCGACCTCACCCGACAGGTCGATCGGAATACCATCCCTGTCATGGGGAAGATCTGGGGACCTGATGCCGTCGCCAAGAATTCATCGACCGCCGACTACTCCAATATTTCTGCGGTGTCCGAATCGCCGCGTAAAGAAGGACTGCTTTACGTGGGAACGGACGACGGCATCATTCAGGTGACCGAAGACGGTGGCACCACGTGGCGTAAAGCTGCGGCCCTTCCCGGTGTACCCGCCGATGCCTATGTCACACGAATCCGCGCCTCGCAGCACGACGCCAACGTTGCTTATGCAACGTTCAGCAACCATC
>JBGTBX010000078.1:0-1861 GCA_041749115.1 Gemmatimonadaceae bacterium | reverse complement strand
CGAGCTTTCCGATCTCACTTCCTACGATTCGGGCTTGCGGAGGGTGGAGGAACGCCTCCGGTTCATCAATCAACGTGAGCGGCATATTGTCTGTTATCAGGGGCATTAGCAAACCGAGGGTGGACCGCAGGCCGTCGCCCTGTGTCTCCAGTCTCGGTAGCTGAGCCACCGCATCTGCATACTCGGTAGTGACCGCATCGATTGCTGGGGGCGGAAGCCCAGGGTTCCCAAGTCGGTACACCAGGTTGCCGCTGAGAGTGTCAAGGTACAGCCTGATTCCAAAAATCTTTTCGCACAATCCATTTAGACGCTCACGGGCGGCTTCATCGATCCGGAGAACGTGCAGTGGGTGCGTCGGTGGATCTCCGATCGTTGCTAACTGGCCCGTTCCGTTACACACCTCTACGCGCTCAGTTGGTCGCTGACTCTTTACGAACCACGCCGTGAGGTTGAACGGGGTCGTGTAGTGCCTTCGCACACCCTCAATATGATCAAGTCGATGAGCTTCACGCGCCCGATTGATGTGCGGGCGGCTGTCGACTTCTGTGTCACGACCATATCGGCGGAGCCACGCAATCATGTCTTCGGTGCTTCCCCCCCAAGGGTTCTCGATTTCAGCCACAACGCGAGGTACGCCGGACCGATGCAGGCTCTCGGATCGGAGTATCTGCTCAATCTGCACCAGCACCGTTGATTTCCCGACGTTGTTCGCGCCGACGATCGCGGTCACGCTCCCGCGGCCCGGAATCGGCAGCATGTCGCCGTCGCCGATCCGGACTCCTTTGATCGCGAACTCGAAGGCATCGGCGTTCCCTGTAGGTGAGTCGCCGGACCCATCCGTTGTCACTCTGCCCCCTCGCTGGTGATAGTCAGCCGTTAGATCGTAACTGCGCGGATGAGTGCGACGTGGAACCGTCGGAGCAGTGCGACACTTGTTTCGCCTTGCCTGTCTAAAGCGCAAACACTGTTTGTCACGCTCAGTCCTCAGTTCTAACGAGTTGGGCCGCGAGGTCGCTAGTACGTTCGCAACGCCACAGAGTGATGTCCGAACGCCTCTTGGCAGCCTCGACGAGACCACGCGTGCAAGAGTTGCCCCAGACAACGTGACCCTGCCAGTCGCCGCCGCGGCCGAGCCGAAGTCCGTCGAGATACCGGTCGAGTTGGACGAGAGTTGCGCTGGTGGCCTCCAGCTTGAACTCGGCCACAGCGCGGTCCGGCTCACTGAATAAGTCGTATCGATCGGTGGTGCCCCATCCAACTTCAGCCTGGGGTCTATGGCTGAATAAGGCCCGCCAAGCTTCTGAGTTCAGCACAGCGTCGCGCATAGGGCCTTCCAGGCCCCATGCCTGGGTCGCTCGATTCCAGATGAGTCCCGCGCCGGTGAAGTCCACCTCCGGCATGAGGATGAACGGAGGAATGGGAGCGCCGATGACCGAGGCAATAGCTTCCGCTTGGCTAGCCGAAAGATTCTGAGTACTACGGGGGACGCCCGGCTTGCCGAATACCTTGTCGAGGCCACTGATTGGGGATAGTTCAGACCGCGGTACAGGACGTTGCAGCGGGCGAATAGTGCATGGTGCGGCAAAGCCGAAGTTTTCGGTGCGCTCCGTTGGCCCCTGGAAGTCCACCAGCGCGGTAATCCCGTCGCCGCTTTCGTAAAGAACGCCGCGGTCGCCGCGGTCGGTTCGTTTCAAGCAGGCCCCTATGTCCCATGAATCGACCCATGAGTAGGTGTTGAAGGAAAGGGATTCCCAGTCCGTGTTCTCGGGTCGCCAAACCAGGAGCTGATTAGGCAGCGGCCCGACGGTTCCCTGCTTCAGTCCGCCTTGGGCGATCAGAGCCTGCTCGTACTCTTCAATCT
>JBGTBX010000077.1:0-16884 GCA_041749115.1 Gemmatimonadaceae bacterium | reverse complement strand
GGATCAGGCGTGGGATGGTCGTTGCGGCAGTCGGAACCAGCACGCAGGCGGCGCTGGTCGACGACGTGGGGGCGCTCGTCGCTGTAGCTGAACGTCGTGGCGACAACTGGCAACCCACTGTTGTGATTCCCGATGTCCAATAGTTCGGGGCTCCCGCCGGGCGTCGAGCGAACCGTCCTCACGGTGGGCTCGTTCGATGGTGTGCATCGCGGTCATCAGGATGTGTTGGCCCGGGTCGTCGCGCGGGCTCGCGATCGCGGCACGTCGGGACTGCTGCTCACTTTCGACCCGCATCCTCTTGAAATTGTTAATCCGGTGGCAGCACCACCTCTACTTACCGTCGGAGATGAAAAGCTGGAGGTGCTCGCCGAGAGTGCGATTGATTACGTCGCCGTTCTGCCGTTCACTCGCGAGCTCGCTTCCTGGCCCGCCGAACGCTTCGTCGACGAAATTCTGGTGCGTCGCTATCGTGTTGCCCATCTCCTGATGGGTGCAGATCACGGATTCGGCAGGAATCGTGAGGGAAACGTCGACGTGCTCAGGCAACTCGGCGAGTCGCGTGATTTTTCCGTGGAGGTGCTACAGGCCGTCAATAGCGGCGGTGGCCAGCCCATCTCGTCAACGCGTATTCGTCGCGCAATTGCCGGGGGAGACCTCGGGCAGGCGTATGACGCGCTGGGACGTCCGTATTCCGTGAGCGGGAGAGTGGTCCACGGTGAGAAACGCGGCCGACTCCTCGGTTTCCCCACCATCAATGTCCCGCTCCTCTCGCCGCGGAAGCTCCTCCCGCCCATGGGGGTCTACGCCGCCACGGTACAAACGTCTGCCGGTCCCTACGGCGCGATGCTGAATCTGGGTCCGCGGCCAACGTTCGGCGATGAAACGATCTCCATCGAAGCGAACCTTCTGGATGCAGACGTGGACTTATATGGAGCACACGTGCGCATCGATTTTCGGGCGCGGATTCGGGACACCATGCGCTTCGACAGCGCCGAGGAACTGATGGCGCAACTGACTAAAGATGCCCAAAGTGCACGTGAACTCATACAGGGCTGACTTTGGTCACGCCGGATTCCCCAAATGGTCGTTGACTCCCCCGCTGAGCGAGCCTAACCTTCTGAGCTCTGCAGCAACCCTCGAAGTGATTTAAGGAATGACAAACCTCAAGTATCGTCTGGCTCTGATTGCGGCTCTCGTGGTGGCGTCGGTCTGGGCACTCTTCCCGCGGACCGTGGTTGAGCGCGTCAACGCCGGCGGCTCGTTTCGCTACGACACGCTGCGTCGGGTGCCGCTCAAGCGTGGCCTCGATCTGCAAGGCGGCATGCACCTCGCCCTGGAAGTCGACGAATCGCGACAGGCGGTGACCGACAAGTCCGACGCCCTCGATCGTGCACTCAAGGTCGTGCGGACACGCATCGATCAGTTCGGCGTTTCCGAGCCCGTGGTGCAAAAGTCCGGCACCGATCGCATCATCGTCGAGTTGCCCGGCATCGATGATCCGGAGCGCGCTGAGCGTGTGGTGCAGGAATCCGCGTTTCTCGAGTTCCAGATTACCGACAAAACCAATGCGCTCGAGCGAGTGCTTCCGCGCTTCGATCAAATCATTCGCGACCGAGCGCCCGCGAGCGGGACTGGCGCCAGCGTCGCCGCGACGTCGAACCCGCAAGGTGGTCTCGCAGGGTTGTTAAGCAAGGACACGACCGGCAAGGATTCCACGGCACGCGACAGCATCATTCCTGCGATCGACGCCGCGGGCGGTGGCTTCACCAAGCTGCTCGCCCCCGGACAGTTTCCCGGAGAATACTTTGTTGCGGTCCGTGATGTTGATCTCATGACCACGTACCTGGCGATGCCCGAAATACAAGGCGCCATGCCGCCAGGCAAGGTCATGAGATGGGGAGACACACTCTCCGCGGGAGCCGAGGCGTTCCGCACCATCTACATGCTGGATGCCAAGCCGATCATCACCGGTGAGTATCTGCAGGACGCGAAACCGAACAGCTCACCGATCGAAGGCACCGTGGTGGAATTCACGTTGAACAACGAAGGTGGCCGTCGATTCCGCAACGAGACTGGGAAACACGTTCAGGATTACATGGCCATCGTGCTCGACCAGAAGGTCATGGGACGGCCCCCGATTATCCAAAGTGCCATCGGCAGTCGCGGACAGATTACAATGGGCAACAACAGTCTGCAGGCTGCACAGGATCTTGCGTTGGTGCTGCGCGCCGGCTCGCTCCCCGTGCCTCTCAAGATTGCAGAGATTCGCACGATCGGAGCCTCACTCGGCGAGGACTCAATCAGCAAGGGAACGCTGGCGCTGTTTATCGCCGTACTCGTGGTCGTCGTCGTGATGATCGGATACTACAAGTTCTCCGGCACGCTCGCGGTGGTGGCGCTGGTGTTGTACGTGCTCTTCACCATGGCGATTCTCGCCGGTTTCGACGCGGTGATCACCCTGCCTGGCCTCGCTGGTCTGGTGCTCTCCGTCGGTATGGCCGTGGACGCCAACGTGCTGATCTTCGAGCGCATTCGCGAGGAACTCGATCGCGGCAAGACGGTGCGCACCGCGATTGAGGAAGGCTTCCGTCATGCATTAAGCGCGATTGTTGATACCTCGATTACGACCATGTTAACGGCGGCGGTGTTGTACCAGTACGGCACCGGTCCCGTGCGCGGTTTTGCCGTGACCCTCATGGCCGGTATCGCGGCCTCCATGTTCTGCGCGATATTTGTAGTGAGGACATTCTATATGGTGTGGCTCTCACGTACGCGCACCATTCAGACTCTGAGCATCTGATGATTCGCATCTTTCACAACACAACGTACGATTTCATTAAATGGTGGCGTCAAGCTGCCATCGTGACGGCGTTGTTCATCGCACTTGGTTTGACCACGTTCCTGTTTGCCAGCGGGATCAACTACTCCATCGAATTCACCGGCGGCACGCTCATTCAGCTTGAGTTTGCCGAAGCACCCAGTGACGCCGAGCTTCGAGGGATTCTTCCTTCGGGCGTGGAGATACAGCAGTTCGGGTCAAACCGCGAGTACACCGTGCGCGCGCAGGACGCGACCGGTGCAGCTGCCGACGCCTCCGCGTCGGGGGGTGTGTCAGCGGAAGTACAGTCGGCCGTAAAAGGTAGATACGGCGACGGCGTAACGATCGTGCGCGTGGAGTCGGTCGGACCAAAGGTTGGCGCCGAGTTGCGCACCGGCGCCATTATTGCGCTGCTGCTCGCGTCGCTCGTGACGCTGGCCTATCTGGCCTTCCGGTTTGAATGGCGCTTTGGTGTCGCCGCCGTCTTGTCGACCGCGCATGACGTGCTCGTGACGCTGGCATTCATCAAACTGGCGAACATCGAAGTGTCGCTGGTGGTCGTTGGTGCCATCCTGACACTCCTGGGTTACTCGGGCAACGATACGATCATCATTTTCGATCGCGTGCGCGAGAATCTGAGAAAGGCGCGCAAGGAGCCCCTGTACGACACGCTCAACCGCTCTATCAACGAGACGCTCCCGCGATCGGTGCTGACACACGCGACGACGCTTGCTGCGACGCTGGCGCTGCTGATCTTCGCAGGCGAAGTACTCCGCCCGTTCGCAATGGTCATGACGTTCGGCATCTTTGTGGCGACGTTCTCATCGATCTACGTCGCGTCACCGCTGCTGCTTTACATTGAACGTCGCTTCCCGCGCACCGCGTCCGACAAGGGGCACGCGTCACGTGCGGCAACGCTGGCGGGTTCAAAGAGCTGAGTCCGTGGTGCCTTGCGTGATACTCCTTCGAACCGCCGCCCTCGTGCGGCGGTTCGTGCAGGTGGCTTAGTGCAATTCGTTGACAGTCACACGCACCTGGCCGATCCTGCGTTTGATGCAGATCGCGATGATGTCATCCGCCGCGCTCGTGACGTCGGGGCCGCGGCGCTGATCTGCATCGGCGAGACCCTCGATGCTGCCGCGCGGGCCCGTACCATCGCCGCCGCGTGGCCCGGATTCATCTGGTACTCGGCTGGGGTCCATCCGCACGACGCGGCAACGTTCGAGCCGATACGCGATGTGGAAGCGATTCGAGCGCACCTGCAGCAGGGAGCAGTGGCGGTGGGTGAGTGTGGGCTCGACTACTACTACGACAACGCACCGCGACTGCAGCAGCGACGCGCCTTTGCCGAACAAATCGCACTCGCTGGCCAGCTGAACGCACCGCTCATCGTACATTCCCGGGATGCGGTTGATGATACCCGTGCCATGGTCACCGAAGCGGGGAAAGCCGGTATTCTGGGCGTCCTGCATTGTTTTTCCGGACCGGCGCATCTGGCCGATGCCGCAATCGAAGCAGGCTGGTATCTCTCCTTCAGCGGAATTGTCACGTTCAAAAAATGGAACGACGATGGGCTGATCGCTGCCATTCCCGAGCGGCGGTTGTTGATCGAAACTGACGCCCCGTACTTGTCGCCAGTGCCGTTTCGTGGTAAACGCAACGAACCGGCGCACGTGATTCACACAGCAACGCACGTCGCCGCAGCGCGTGGCATGTCCACCGAACAACTTGGTCGTGTCGTTTGCGCCAATGCGGCAACCCTGTTCGGACTGGCGCTCGTCGACACCACGGCGTAGAATCGCGCAGTTCACTCATTCGACCTCGCGCCCATCACATGACGTTTCCCACGGACATCGAAATCGCTCAAGCCGCGACACTGCGCCCCATAGTTGACGTTGCTGCGGAACTCGACCTTACGCCGGATGATCTGGATTTGTACGGCAAGTACAAAGCGAAAATCCCGCTCGAGATCACACAGCGCCCGGTACGTGGGCGACTGGTGCTCGTAACGGCCATTAATCCGACGGCGGCCGGCGAAGGGAAAACCACCACATCGGTAGGACTCGCACAGGCGCTTCGGAAGATCGGAACGCGCACCGCACTGTGCATCCGGGAGCCGAGCCTGGGCCCCGTATTTGGTGTGAAAGGCGGCGCTGCGGGCGGTGGGTACGCGCAGGTGCTGCCGATGGAAGATATTAATCTGCACTTCACCGGTGATTTCCACGCGATCTCGAGCGCACATGCGCTGCTTTCGGCGCTGCTGGATAATCATCTGCAGCAGGGCAACGCACTGGGCATCGATCCGCGCCGCATCACCTGGACGCGGACAATTGACATGAATGATCGCGCCCTTCGCAAAGCCGTTATCGGATTGGGTGGCGCCGCCGATGGGATTGTGCGCGAAGAGCGCTGGGTGATTGTCCCGGCGTCGGAGATCATGGCCATCGTCGCCCTTTCCACGTCGTTCGCTGACCTCGAAGCCCGATTGGCACGTATCATCGTCGGGGCAACGGCTGGGGCAGACCGTAAACCAGTGCGCGCCGGTGATCTCAAGGCAGCTGGCGCAATGGCCCTCTTATTGAAAGATGCGATCCGTCCCAATCTGGTGCAGACGCTCGAGGGTGGCCCCGCATTTGTGCATGCCGGGCCGTTCGGCAACATCGCGCATGGTTGCAATTCAATCCTTGCCACGCGTGCCGGGCTTGCCCTCGCAGACGTTGTTGTGACGGAAGCTGGTTTCGGTTCCGATCTGGGCGCTGAGAAGTTCTTCGACATCAAGTGCCGCGCCGGAGGCCTCAACCCTGAAGTTGCTGTGCTCGTGGCCACTGTGCGTGCCCTCAAAATGAATGGCGGTGCCAATAAGAAGGATCTGGCACGCGAAGACGTTGTTGCGCTGGAGCGTGGTTTGCCCAATCTGCTGCATCACATCCAAAACGTTAAACAATTCGGCGTTCCGGTCGTGGTCGCAGTAAATCGGTTCGCCACGGACTCGGACGCCGAACTGGAGATGGTCGCCGAGTGCGCGCGCAAAGCCGGCGTTCGCGTCGCGTTGAATGAAGTGTTCGCCAAAGGAGGCGAGGGCGGTGTGGAACTCGCCCGGGAAGTGCTGGATATGCTCAAGGAAGGGGGAAGCAAGTTTGCCCCGATTTACGACACCGCCTTGCCCATTCGCGATAAAATCCTGACCGTTGCCCAAAAGGTCTACGGTGCAGATGGTGTAGACTATTCACCCAAGGCCGAACGCTCCATCGACTACCTGCAATCCATTGGCATGGGTGACACACCCATCTGTATGGCAAAAACGCAATACTCGCTGTCAGACGATGCGACGAAACTCGGCCGTCCCACCGGCTTCCGCATGACGGTGAACGAAGTCTATCCGGCAGCAGGCTCAGGGTTCGTTGTAGCGCAATGCGGCGATATCATGACGATGCCCGGCCTCCCCAAGGAGCCCGCGGCCAACCGCATGGGCATCAGCGCGAGCGGCGAAATCACGGGCCTCTTTTAAGCTGCGGCCCAATCCTTCAACGTGTCCCGATCGTGACTCTTCAGCACATACAAACAGAGAAAGCTCCCGCCGCCATTGGCCCCTATGCGCAAGGAGTGAAGGCCGGTGGGTTCCTGTTCACCGCCGGTCAGATACCGCTCGACCCTGCGACCATGGAGGTCGTGGCAGGCGACGTGGTAGCGCAGGCACAACAGGTCCTGACGAACCTCGCGGCCGTCATTGCTGCCGCCGGCTGTTCATGGGGAGATGTGGTGAAAACCACGGTGTTTCTGCAGAATATGAGTGATTTTCCGCGGTTCAACGAAGTGTACGCCGCCGCATTGGGCGACGCGCGACCCGCACGCTCTACGGTCGAAGTAGCCGGGCTGCCGAAGGGTGTGCTTGTGGAGATCGAACTCGTCGCCAAGCTGCCGTAAGCTGCATGGATGAACATCCGGTACAGCGCGACCGCATCTTCCGGCTGACCCAATTTGCGCGGTGCGCTGGTTGAGCCGCCAAGATGGGTCCGGGTGACCTTTCCAAAGCGCTCGCACCGCTCCCTGTGCGCGACGATCCTCGTATTCTGGTAGGCCGCGAATCCTTCGATGACGCCGGCGTCTTTCGTATTTCCGACGATCTGGCCCTCGTACAAACGGTCGACTTTTTCGCGCCCATCGTCGACGATCCGTATGCCTTCGGTCAGATCGCGGCGGCCAATGCGCTCTCCGACGTGTACGCAATGGGCGGAGTTCCTCTCACCGCCATGAGCATCGTTGGTTTTCCAACCGGTAAGCTGCCACTCAGCGTGCTGACCGATATTCTGCGCGGCGGACAGGACAAGGTTCATGAAGCCGGAGCGGCACTTGTTGGCGGTCACACGGTGACCGATGACGAAGTCAAATTTGGACTCTCGGTCACTGGCCGTGTGCATCCGTCACGCATGCTCACAAACAGCGCGGCGCGGCCTGGCGACGTGCTCGTGCTGACAAAACCGTTAGGCACAGGGCTGGTGGCGACCGCGGTCAAGCAGGGCAGTGCGACTCCGGAGCACGAGCAGGCTCTGGTTGCATCCATGAGCCAGCTCAACGCCGACAGTGCTACGGTAGCTGTCGACGTGCAGGCGCGTTGTGCGACCGATATCACCGGCTTCGGCTTGCTTGGCCATGCATCGCACATCGCGCGCGCAAGCGAAGTCACGCTCGTCCTTCGAGCCTCGGTGCTGCCCCGATTGCCCGGAGTAAGCGAAGCGCTGGCCAACGGCGTAAAAACCGGAGGCGCCGAGCGCAATGCCGAGTTTCTCAGCGGTGTCGTTGACTACGGTGCCGCGCAACCCGACGATCGTGCGCTGCTTGTGGACCCGCAGACGTCAGGGGGACTCATGGTGGCGCTGAACGAAGGCGCGGCCGCGCTATATCTTTCGCGCGTCCCCGGAGCGGTCCGCATCGGATACGTCGTCGCTCAGGGGGAACACCTGATCAGGGTGGAAGAGTAGTACTGAAGTGCGCGTGGGGGTGTCTGTGGCCTGGTGGCCTCCGTCGTCTTCAAAACGGCTGTGACCTGACTTCGTCGGGTTGGGTGGGTTCGATTCCCGCACGCTCCCGCCATCTTCCTCTGTAGATAATTGTCGTGGGTTCTTTCGCTCTGAAAAAAACGTCGAATCGTGTAGCTATGCGCGGCGTTCTGCTCGCGCTCGCAGTGGGCGCGCCGATCGCTCTGTCGGCGCAGGTGGATACGCTGCGCGTCGACTCACTCGGACGGATCGTCCCGCTGCGGGAGGCCCCCCGGCGCTCCCCGGTTTCGCTTCAGGTCGTTGACTCACTGCAGCCTCCGATTTCGTCGCGACGCGCTTTCATCTATTCGTTTATTCTCCCAGGTCTGGGCCAGGCGAAACTCCAACGACATTCAGCTGGAGCAATCTTTTTCGGCTTCGAGATGATTTCCGTGGCGATGCTTGGCAAGTCCGCGTATGATCTGCGCATCGCAAAACGTGGTGCCCGCGTTTCTCTCCCGAATTCTTTCGTCGTGGGTGCCGACGGGCGCGTCACATTTGATTCATTGGGAGTGCCAATCGTCAAGGACACCGTGCCCAATCGGTACGGAGTACCCGCCGACGATGAGAGACGATCGCTAGTGAAGGCCCGCCAGCTGCACTACGAAGATTGGCTTGCGATGTTGTTCTTCAGCCATCTGTTCTCGGCAGCCGATGCCCTCGTAGCCGCACAACTCTGGGACGTGCCACGAGAAGTCGAGTTCCGGCGCCTGCCTAACGGCGACCTGGGCGTTGGAGCGAAGATCTTCTTCCCCTAGGTGGAGCAGGCGCGTTGTGCGTGAACATCCGCGGCGACCGCGCCGGCACGCCTTACTTGCTCAACGTTGGGCGCCGCCCTCCCGCAGTGGAGATAGGGTCCCACGTAGTCCCCTGCCAGCGGCACAGCTGGACGCTTCCCTCGTCAATGCGCAGGAAAGTGGAATCGCCGAGCCAGGTGCCCGCATTGGCGATCACCCCGCCGGACGCCGCACGCTCGAGATCCGGCACGTGCGAGTGGCCTAGCAGAACGAGGTCCAGACTTGAATCATCTGCAAGCAGGGTCCGGCCGATTTTGCGGAGTCCTTCTCCCCGATCCTGAGCCGTGTACGTGCGACTCGCCGCAGACGAGCCGAGGGCCAGGCGGCTCGCCCAGTCCGGGTGGATGAGGTGCCGAAATGCCCAGATCGCGGCTCTGTTGCGCAGGAGTCGACGCAATGCGCGATACCGTCGGTCCTCCTCAACGCGCAGACCGTCGCCGTGGTGGACATACGCTCGCCATCCGGCAATGTCACCGATCCAGGGTCCTGCGTGATACGTGGCTCCCACGTCCTCCCGGATGAGAGACCCGCCCCAGCAATCGTGATTGCCGGCCATCCAGAGCACCGGAATTCCCGCGTCAGCAAACGCCGCGACCGCTGCCAAAACGCGATAGCCCGCGCGAGGCATAGTCCGCGTCCATTCGAACCAGAAATCGAAAAGGTCGCCGTTAATCAGCAACGATCCGGCGTCCCGACGAGCGTGCGTCAGAAAGCGGACGAGCGACAGCTCCGCCGGACGACCCGCGACACCGAGGTGTGCGTCGGATATGACATAACACGGACCAGTGAGCACGCGCCGAGTATATCGGGTGCAACACTCTTTACAAAGGGCGAGACCCCACTCAGCTTCGCCATCCGGCCGACCGAAGTGCTGCCCACATCCCGCAGCTGATACACGGCGACGCGCCCGCCTAATTAGGGGCCCGAATCACTTCGTTAGGTGTACACGCAGTTCCTCACCTTCCCAATCGAATGCACGCGATCGAGCTGAGAGTCCGCTACGCCGAAACCGATCAGATGGGCGTTGTGTATCACGCAGAGTATCTGGTCTGGTGCGAAGTCGGTCGCACGGAGTTCATTCGCGCCGTCGGGATGCCCTACGCCGAGCTTGAGGCGGCAGGTGTACGCCTCGCGGTCACCGAAGCGACGCTGAGATACCGTGCGCCCGCCCGTTATGACGACCGCATCCGCGTTGAAACGTATTTGACGCACGTTCACTCCCGCGGCATTACGTTTCACTATGAAGTTGTGGCAGCAGACAGGGATCACCGGCTCGTTTCGGTACAGACGGAGCTCACGGCGATCGATCTCTCCGGTCGGGTCACTCGACTCCCCGCATCGCTGCGCCAAAAATTGGAGGGGGCCGTTGAAGCGGTGGCTTAATTGCATTTGTGCCCTGACTGTTCTCGCTGCGTGCGCACCAAGAGCCGGCGCGCTGCGCGGTGTCCCGGTCACGAGGAGTGCTCCGGCAACCCCACTCGTGGGAGGCCATCAGCGGCTCGTGTTTCGGTGGAGTTACGACGACGCGCTGTTGTCGGCACGAGGCGAGGGCGTGGCGCGCATTGCCCCGCCGGATAGCGTTCGGCTCGATTTTTTCCTCGATGGCGGCATGGGGGGCGGCGCTGCCGTGCTCATCGACGACTCACTTCGGACGCCTGAAGGGGACGACGGAAGTAAGTACCTCCCATCCGTTAACCTCCTCTGGGCCACTTTGGGCGTGCTACGGGTGGCCGGGGGCGATACCTTGGTCAGGCTCGACGGCGACACGCTCCGAATTCAGACGGGAGACGATCCTGTCTGGCGCGCCGCGTTTCACGGCACAACGCTCTCCGTGCTCGAACGCATTGTTGGTGGTAAAATTCGAGAGCGCGTGGTTCGCAGCGACAGCACGGTCTCGTATCGCCAATTCACGTCACGTCGTCGTCTTAGTCTCACCGTGACTCGCCGATTCTCCGATCCTCCGTTTGATGCTGCGATTTGGCGCTAGTCTGATCCTTCTGTCGCTGTCGGCCTGCTTGTACAGCATGTCCGGCGGAGGGGGATTTCCCTCTCATGTGCGTACCGTGGCCGTGTTGCCGTTTGACAACGAAACGGCGAGTCCCGAACTCACGGTGGAGATCCATGAGCGCCTGCGCAAATCGCTGAGCTCACGTCTCGGTCTTCGCGAGGCACCCGAAGCCCGGGCGAACGCGATTGTTCGGGGCACCATCACCGAGTTCGAGACAGACATTCCCGTGGCCTTTTCGGCCGATCCATCTCGCGCGACGAGCGCCCGCCGCAAAGTGCAGCTCCTGATTAATGTCGAGATCATTGACCAGACCACCGGCGCACCGTTGTTCGAACGCAAAGGCATTCGCGGTGAGGGAGAGTACGAGGAACGCAAGGAGGCGGAAGGACGCCAGCGTGCCATCGACAGGATCATTGAGCTGGTGGTCGAAGGAGCCCAGTCCCAGTGGTGAACATGACGCCCCGCCGTGGCGCAGGCAAACTGGGGTGCCTCGTCACGCTCCTGCTCGTGGTCGCGCTCAGCTACTTTGCCCTCAACCTCGGCGAGGTTTTTTATCGGTCATACCGGTATCAGGATATGATTCGCCAACAGGTGAAATTCGCCGAGCATTACACCGATGATCAGATTCGCGTGCGCCTGCGCGCCGGGGCCGACTCGTTAGGCCTGCCGGAGGACGTGGCATTGAGGATCCGCCGGAGCGCCAACCGCATCAGCGTTTCCGCCGAATGGGAAGAGACCGTTGAACTGCCTCTCTTCGTTCGCACGTTCCGGTTTACTCCGGTCGAGAGCGGGCCCCTGTGAGTCGAGGTGTATCCGTAGGCAAAGTGCTCGAGCGCTCAGCGGCGGTCGAGTGGCGGCGATCGCAGAGTAGCCGCCGTGTGGTATTCACGAACGGCGTATTTGACCTCCTCCATCGTGGCCACGTCGACGTGTTGCGCGCTGCGCGCGGTGCCGGCGATGTGTTGCTTGTCGGGATCAACAGCGACGCCTCTGTGCGCCGGTTGAAGGGGCCGGAGCGCCCTATTCGGAGCGCCGAGGACCGGGCGTACGTGCTGTCGGCGCTGGCGGATGTTGATGTGGTGACAATCTTCGACGAGGACACTCCCTGGGAGCTGCTGGTGCAGCTGCAGCCGGACGTGATCGTGAAGGGAGGCGACTATACGGAGGCGCAGGTCGTGGGTGCTGCAGAGGTTCGGTCGCGTGGTGGCGAAGTGATTATCGTTCCCCTCACGCCGAACCACTCAACCACCGCTACTGTAGCCCGCCTGCGACGTGACCTCTCCCGCACCGATCCGCCAAAACCGCCGCGCTGACGAACTGCGCGTTATTCAGCTGCAGCGCAACGCCGCCCGCAGCGCTGAAGGCTCCTGTCTCGTCAGCTTTGGTCACACCCGGGTCCTGTGTACGGTCAGTGTCGAAGACGGTGTTCCCGGATGGCGGCGAGGCTCCGGACTCGGCTGGCTCACGGCAGAATACTCCATGTTGCCGAGGGCGACGAACACGCGCACTTCGCGCGAGCGCGGGCAGGTCGGGGGGCGAACGCAGGAGATTCAGCGATTGATCGGGCGCAGCGTGCGCGCGATGCTCGACGACTTTGCGTTCGGCGAATTCACTCTGAAGGTGGATTGCGACGTGCTTGACGCTGATGGTGGCACCCGCACAGCGGCGATCACGGGTGCCAGCGTGGCGGTGGCGGACGCATTTTCCTGGATGGAGCGGACGGGCCGGGTCCCCACAACTCCGGTCCGGCGGCGTGTCGCAGCGGTGAGTGTCGGGCTGTTGGGAGGGGAGGGCCGTCTCGATCTGGAATACCAGGAGGATGTTGTGGCGGACGTCGACATGAACGTCGTGATGACGAGCGAAGGGGCCTATGTTGAAGTGCAGGGGACCGCCGAGCATGCGCCTTTCGACCGGCGACAACTCGACACGATGCTGGGGTTGGCCGAAGGCGGGATCGGGACGCTTGGAGCGATGCAACTCCAGGCATTGTACAGCTGATCGTGCAGCGGCTTGTTCTGGCGACACGAAGTTTAGGTAAGCTGCGGGAATTGTCGCCATTGTGTCGCGCAGCGGGGTTTCATGCTGTCAGTCTCACCGAGGTAGGGGTGGAGGAAGATAGGCGGGGGGAGGGGCAGCTTGAGGCCGGAGAAACGTTCGAGGAAAACGCCTTGGCTAAGCTGCGCTATTACCGTGAGCGGGTGGCGGGCGCGGTGTTGGCGGAGGACTCGGGATTGTGCGTCGACGCGCTGGGCGGAGCTCCCGGTGTCCACTCGAAGCGGTGGACAGGTCGCAACGACATGAGCGGGGCGGCGCTGGATGAATCAAATCTGGTTGCGTTGATGGCCCGGATGCGGGGCGAGGGTGACCGCGGCGCCCGGTATGTGTGTGTGGCGGCGCTGTGGCTGAATGGTGTGGAGTATGTCGCGCGTGGGGAGACGGAGGGGACGTTGTTGGAGGCGCCGGTGGGGAGCGGGGGATTCGGGTATGACCCTGTGTTTCTGTCCCGTGATCTCGGGGTCAGTTTTGCGGCGACGAGCCCGGAGGAGAAGGCGGGAGTGAGCCATCGGGGTCGGGCGGTTCGGCGGTTGTTTTCGGAGGCCGTTGATCATGGGCGGTAAGCAGAGTACAATACCGGGTCCCATCGGGGCGTAGCGTAGCCCGGTATCGCGCCTGCTTTGGGAGCAGGAGGTCGCCGGTTCGAATCCGGCCGCCCCGACTGGCCTTTGTGGTTGGTGGGCCACTGGTGGGAGATTGAGAAGCGCCAGTAGCTCAGTTGGATAGAGCAACAGCCTTCTAAGCTGTGGGTCGGGGGTTCGATTCCCTCCTGGCGCACCATGGCAGGTGCAGGTGAATGCTTCCTTAGCTCAATTGGTAGAGCAAGCGACTCTTAATCGCTAGGTTGAAGGTTCGAGTCCTTCAGGGAGCACTGGGAAGGGTTGGTGTGTGGCTCGATCGGGCCTTGCGGTAGTGAAAGCAGGCCACTACGATTGGGGTTCTCCCTTGGAACATCGGGGATGTGATGGCGGAGTGGTTTCGACAGGCAGTTGACGATCGAGCTACCCGCTGTGTATGTTAGGAGGCTGCCGCGGGATTTTGCGCGGCGCTAAGCTGATTGATAATCGAAATGAGCGTTCAATTGGGTGTGCGAGGCGGACTCTATGACCCGGAGCGATGTCAGGTTCCGGTGAGAGAAACTGTCTGACAGTAACACAACTGGTTCGAGGTCACGGTGCGCAAGCACTGAGGCGCGAACCTTGAGAGCTTTTTTCAAACTTTTGGAGAGTTTGATCCTGGCTCAGGACGAACGCTGGCGGCGTGCTTAACACATGCAAGTCAGGGGGCTCAGCAATGAGTCACCGGCGAACGGGTGCGTAACACGTGAGCGACCTACCCTAGAATGGGGGATAGCCGGCCCAACGGCCGGGTAATACCGCATACGCTCCTCGAGCTGCATGGCTTGAGGAGGAAACCTTTTGGGTTCTTGGAGGGGCTCGCGGCCTATCAGCTTGTTGGTGAGGTAATGGCTCACCAAGGCTATGACGGGTAGCTGGTCTGAGAGGATGGCCAGCCACATTGGGACTGAGATACGGCCCAGACTCCTACGGGAGGCAGCAGTGGGGAATCTTGCGCAATGGCCGAAAGGCTGACGCAGCGACGCCGCGTGGAGGATGACGCCTTTCGGGGTGTAAACTCCTGTTGCCCGGGACGAATGCCTGATTTTTCAGGATTGACGGTACCGGGTGAGGAAGCACCGGCTAACTCTGTGCCAGCAGCCGCGGTAATACAGAGGGTGCGAGCGTTGTCCGGAATCACTGGGCGTAAAGGGCGCGTAGGTGGCACGGTAAGCGTGCGGTGAAAGCTCGGGGCTCAACCCCGAGTCGGCCGTGCGAACTGCTGAGCTCGAGCATAGTAGAGGCAGATGGAATTCCGGGTGTAGCGGTGGAATGCGTAGATATCCGGAGGAACACCGGTGGCGAAGGCGGTCTGCTGGGCTATTGCTGACACTGAGGCGCGACAGCGTGGGGAGCAAACAGGATTAGATACCCTGGTAGTCCACGCCGTAAACGATGGGCACTAGGTCCTTGGGGGAGCGACCCCTTGAGGGCCGGCGCAAACGCATTAAGTGCCCCGCCTGGGGAGTACGGCCGCAAGGCTGAAACTCAAAGGAATTGACGGGGGCCCGCACAAGCGGTGGAGCATGTGGTTTAATTCGACGCAACGCGAAGAACCTTACCTAGGCTTGACATGGCTGGGAACTTCCGGGGAAACCTGGAAGGCTCTTCGGAGCTCAGTCACAGGTGCTGCATGGCTGTCGTCAGCTCGTGTCGTGAGATGTTGGGTTAAGTCCCGCAACGAGCGCAACCCTTGTCACTAGTTACCAGCGGGTAATGCCGGGAACTCTAGTGAGACTGCCGGTGCCAAACCGGAGGAAGGTGGGGACGACGTCAAGTCATCATGGTCCTTACGTCTAGGGCTACACACGTGCTACAATGGGCGGGACAATGGGTTGCCAAAGCGCAAGCTGGAGCCAATCCCACAAACCCGTCCTCAGTTCGGATTGTCGTCTGCAACTCGACGGCATGAAGCTGGAATCGCTAGTAATCGTGGATCAGCTACGCCACGGTGAATACGTTCCCGGGCCTTGTACACACCGCCCGTCACGCCATGGAAGCTGTGAGTGCCCGAAGTCGGTGCCGCAACCGCAAGGAGCAAGCCGCCGAAGGCAAGCGCAGTGACTGGGGCGAAGTCGTAACAAGGTAGCCGTAGGGGAACCTGCGGCTGGATCACCTCCTTAACGGAGCATTCGAGTAGGTCCTTCGGGATCGAAAGAGCTTCTGTAAGTCGCCCGCTTCTCACACCCAAACGCTCAGATCGATTCTTCATACATCGGCCCATCGCTTCGGCGACGGGCCTGCTGTTTGACAACCGAAACTGGAGTAGATCGTGGGACGATACGTCAGGTTATAGTCTTCCTGGCGTATCATTTGTGAATCTCACACGAATGCAAATTCGCAAGAAATTGTGTTTCAATCGTGTTTTAGATCGCGCGTGCTCTGCTTGACAATTTATGGGTCAAGCGAGCGAAAGCATGTGGAGGATGCCTGGGTATACGGAGGCGATGAAGGCCGTGGTAAGCTGCGATAAGCTCGGGGGAGTTGCACACAAGCCGTGATCCCGAGATGGCCGAATGGGGAAACCCGGCATGGCGCGAGCCATGTCATCCCGAAAGGGAAGCGAACGCTGGGAACTGAAACATCTCAGTACCGGCAGGAAGAGAAATCAAACGAGATGCCCTGAGTAGCGGCGAGCGAAACGGGCACAGCCTAAACCGGTCTCCTTGTGGGACCGGGGTTGTAGGACCCATAGACGGACTGCATGAATGAGCAGAAGTCTCCTGGAACGGAGCGCCATAGACGGTGACAGCCCGGTACGCGAAAGGAGTGCAGCCAATGGAGTTCCTGAGTAACGCCCGACTCGAGAAATCGGGCGTGAATCTGGGGGGACCACCCTCCAAGGCTAAAGACTCCCGTATAACCGATAGTGGACGAGTACCGTGAGGGACAGGTGAAAAGCACCCCTGGGCGGGGAGTGAAATAGTTCCTGAAACCACATGCTTACAAGCGGTAGGAGGCTGGTCGTGGGGCAACCTGCGATACGGCTGACTGCGTGCCTTTTGCATTATGATCCGGCGAGTTACTCCTCAGCGGCAAGGCTAAGCAGATCATCTGCGGAGCCGGAGCGAAAGCGAGTCCTGTAACGAGGGCGTCCAGTCGCTGGGGGTAGACCCGAAACCAGGGCGATCTACCCATGAGCAGGGTGAAGCTGGGGTAACACTCAGTGGAGGCCCGAACCGGTACGGGTTGAAAACCGTTCGGATGACTTGTGGGTAGGGGTGAAAGGCCAATCAAGCCTGGAGATAGCTGGTTCTCCCCGAAATCTATTGAGGTAGGGCCTCAGGGAATTGGGTCATGGGGGTAGAGCGACTGGATGGGCGCGGGCTGGCGAAGCTGGTACCAACCCCAACCAAACTCCGAATACCATCGACCTGTATCCTGGGAGGCAGTCGCTGAGCGATAATGTCCAGCGGCGAGAGGGAAAGAACCCAGAGCCACAGCTAAGGCCCCGGAGTGACCACTGAGTATAGCGAAGGATGTGTTTCTGCATTGACAACTGGGAGGTTGGCTTAGAAGCAGCCATTCCTTGAAAGAGTGCGTAATAGCTCAC
>JBGTBX010000076.1:0-4047 GCA_041749115.1 Gemmatimonadaceae bacterium | reverse complement strand
CAGGGGATGGGGCCCGATGTATCCAGGGAGGGGGTGCAGCGCGATCTGCTGCCGATCGTCGAAGGCTCGCAGGTGCAGACCAAACACGGCATGGTACGTACCGACCATGTGCTGTTTATTGCGGCCGGCGCGTTTCATGTCGCCAAACCCAGCGATTTGATTCCAGAACTGCAGGGCCGATTCCCGATTCGCGTTGAACTGACGTCGCTCACCGAAGATGACTTCGTGCGCATCATGACTGAACCGGAGAATGCGCTGACGAAGCAGTACACGGCGCTTATCGCGTCCGAGGGTGCCAGCATAACGTTCGCCGAGGATGGTATTCGCGAGATCGCCAGGATTGCCTCGGTCGCCAATACGCGGATGGAGAATATCGGCGCACGGCGGCTGCATACGGTGATGACGTCGCTGCTCGAAGAGGTACTCTTCAGATTGCCGGACAGTGAGCTGCAGGCCACGCTTGTGGATGCCGACATGGTGCGCGAGCGGCTGAGCGCCCTACTGGACGACGAGGATCTCCGAAAGTACATCCTCTGAGTTGAGGTCAGGCTTCAACACGTCACGCACCACAAGCACTCAGCTACGACCATGACTCATCGCGATTTTCTCGCCATTCCCGATTTTTCGTCGCAGGAACTCCTTGCGATCTTCGACCTCGCCACGCGCATGCAGCGCGGCGAGTACACCGCGCGACCTCTTGCGGGCAAGTCGCTCGCCATGCTGTTCATGAAGGCGTCCACGCGTACACGGGTGTCCTTCGAAGTCGGAGCGACACAACTGGGAGGCCACGCTCTCTTCCTGTCTCCGCGCGACGTACAGCTGGGCCGCGGTGAGCCCATCGCCGATACGGCGCGTGTACTCTCGCGTTATGTGCAGGGCATCATGATCCGCACGTTTGCGCATGCCGAGATCGAAGAATTTGCAGCACATGCGTCGGTGCCGGTCATCAATGGATTAAGCGATCTCCTGCATCCCTGTCAGATTCTTGCCGACCTGCTCACCGTGCGGCAGGAGTTCGGTACGCATGAGGGCAGAGTGATCGCCTGGATTGGCGACGGCAACAACATGGCCAACTCGTGGATCAATGCTGCCTACCGTCTCGGCTTTGAACTGCGACTGGCCTGTCCCGAAGGGTATGACCCCGATCCTGCGATCCTGGCCCGTGCGCAGCAGCACGCCAACGTGCGGGTCATGCGTGATCCCGCGGAGGCCGTCGATGGCGCCCATGTGGTGAACACGGATGTGTGGGCATCGATGGGTCAGGAAGAAGAGCAGAAGATCAGGGAGGCCGCGTTCGCCGACTTCACGGTAGACGGCGCGCTCATGAAGGGCGCGGCGTCCGACGCCATCTTTCTGCATTGTTTGCCCGCACATCGGGGGGAAGAGGTCGCTTCCGAGGTGATCGATGGTCCGTCGAGCAGAGTGTGGGCCGAGGCTGAGAATCGGTTGCATGTGCAGAAGGCGATCATGGCGTCGCTCATGGGCGGGGGCTGACTGAGTAGGCTTGGGGCCGATCATGCGGCCACCGTTAAGGATGTGGTGCCGTTGAGGTGCGGTGTTTTCGGATCTGTCCCGGAGGGCAGCGTGTTTTGTCATGATCATGCCGCGTGCCAGATATGCTAGGTTGTCCACAACAGACAGGGGCCGGTTGGAGTGACGCACTGCATCCTATGCCGAAAGCCAACTAGCGACGAGCCCGAAGAGCACATCGTTCCTGAAAGCCTTATTGGCGATCTGCAATTCAACTTTGGCGATGTGCGTCCTAAGGACGCGCGCCTCGTATTGTCAAACGATGAAGTTTGCGAACGCTGCAACATCGATGTGACCAGCCGCCTCGATGAGCATCTCCAAAAACAGCTGGCAGTTGTTAAGCCATTCCTAAACCGCGTTGGAACCAAGCGAGGTAGGTCGGCCACCACGATCCTACCGGGATACTATGCGCGCGGAGGCACCACTGGTCCTCAGTTGCTGTTCAACGCGACGGGCGCCGCCATCAACTACCGGGAAGTCTCGATCCCTCCCTCCGAATTACAGCGCAAGGGAGTGGAGTCGTCGTTCGATCCTGAAGCGGCGGCAATCCACCTCAGGTACAGCATGAAATTCACAAAGCGGTTTCTACGGGGGCTGCACAAGATTGCTTTCGAACTGCTTTGCAAGCATAAAGGGGCTGACTACGTACTGCACGAGCGCTTCGACGGCCTTCGCGAGTATGTTCTCCGCGGGAAAGGCACTCGCTGGATTGCGACACAACGTGGGAATATTGCTAGCCCGGAGATGTTCGTGCCGAAACTCCGCCTTGAGCCCTTTCTGAACGACGATAATTGGATTGCCGGAATCAATTTGGGTGGATGGTACGTCGTCGATTTGTGTCCTGAGAGCGACGCTATGCGAGGACTCGCGCACAATGAGAATGCGAAAGCGCGATGGTTGCTATTCCCAGGTAAGATTCAGGTTCCGGCGCCGACCACCTGACGGGTTTGCAATTGGCGACCGAGCCAATGTGCGCGCTGAGGCGCTCGCACTGCTGGCGTCCACCGCGCGGTCTACTCAGATCCTTCGCCGCTGAATCCTATGCGTTAGGCGCCAGTCATGTGGTGCACCGAAACGACTTCATTGCGGCGTGGCCACCTGCACCGGCAACTCAAGCCACGTAGGAAAGGCGTCCACTATGCGCATGAACACGCTCCCCGATTTCGCGTGCAGTCAGCAGCAGGATGGAACGGCGTTCACCGTCGCAGTCCGAGCCAGTAAAGCACACGGCCGAGAAGTGATGACGAACCGCGCGGGTGCGCACTGGCCGGCGACGGTCGCGCCGAACGAACTGGTGGGTGCTCCTCGGTTGGCGCCCCACGCGACCTCCCCCGATCGGAACGCCGTCGCTCCCTTCTTCTGGCGTCATAATGGTCCACCGCGTCGCGAAGCTCACTCAGCGCGCGTTGTAGTTCACCGGGCGGGGCGAATGGCTCTTCAGAATGCTGCGGGGCCATCGTCTAGGCGCTTGTAAAAGTAGCCTTCCACCGTTTTGAGCAAGTTTTTGTATCGCGTCTTTTCCTCTGCGCCGGTAGCATCGTAGATCACAACGAAATACCGGCAGTTGTTGGCCACGCTATGCCGGAAGTACGGGAGGGCGACGGAGCGAAACGCTTCTTCCGCCATCATCACACCTGCGCTTGTATTCAGCGGCGGGAGTTGCGCTCTCTCCGCGCTTCTGGAAGGGTTGGCATGATCGCGCATTCGAATGCCCTCGCTGGCCAAGACCACATCAAACAGGAAGTCCGGCGAACCATCCGCCTTCGCCCAACAGGAACGTTCCCCCGAGCCGCGACCACTGGATGCGAGCTTCCGCTGAAGGCTCGCTAGCTGACCCTCCTGATTAGCGATCCGAAACGCTTGTCCCTTCACCGTGTCCGCGAGCGAGGCGGCGCCAGTCGCAGCAATCGCCCGAGCGGTTCGTTCAATCAGCTCCCGAGCCTGTCGAATCTCGTTAAGCTGCTGTCGGGCCTCCGTGAGAGAGGATTCGCCCTCGGGCCGCCTAACTGCCTCCTCAGCCACTCGCACTAGCTTCACGAAGTCCTCCGGTGGTGCATCTGCAGTGAGGCCGAGCAGCCGCGACGCCTCCGCGAGCGTGTTCGCGCGCTCGCGAAGCGCCGCGATCTCAGAAGGTGAAGTAGCGTTCTGTAGAAGACTGTAGCGCTCCCTCTCGGTAGTGACCAGCAAGAGCAGGAGGACGAAGATGATCAGGATCCCCACTTCGGCCATCGTCAGCCCGAGTACCAAGCCCTTGCGGTAAGCATCGTACTGGTCGTCAATGCGATGCGTCTGCCTGTTCGAATCATTCATCGTCAGTCCGCACGATTCACGAGCGCCGTGAGTTGTTTAGTGGACCGCACCAGTTCATCGAGAACGGCGTTCGAGGCTCTCTGGGCATTAAGCGACGCCATTGCTGAGGCTTTCGCGTTTTCCTCCATGCTAACCAGACGCGCCGACTCGACCTCTAGAACGTCGCCCACGTGAGTGATCGCTTGGCTGACGCGTTCGGCGGCCCTC
>JBGTBX010000075.1:0-3773 GCA_041749115.1 Gemmatimonadaceae bacterium | reverse complement strand
GCGCGTGCGCCCCCCCGCCGCGCGGCCATGGCTAGTGTTCCGCGCCTGCCTCCGCCCGACCCTATTCCAACGACGCCCAAACTTCCGACACCCGCTCTTGGCTCTCGATGGCCGCTGGGGCGCCGGTCGCATCTAAACCGCGCGCTGATATAACGGCGCTATGTCCCCTCCAACCCCCCATTTCCGCTGGGTGTCGCACGACGTCACGGCACTTCTCCCGACGAACTGGGAGGCAGAGCTATCTCATTTGGCTGGTGCAGCCGGCTTGCGGCGCCGGCTCGAGCCAACGTCGATCACCTCTCGAGAGAGTCACGACGTCAAAGATGTTCCGCTAATCATTGTAGACGGCGAGGCCATCAGGATTGACGCACCATGGCTATTCGAACTCTATCAGGGTGACTTCCGTGAGTTGGCGGAAGCGTACGCGGGCAGATCCGTGGCGTGTGCGTCCGAGGACCTGTATGCCATCAATCTTAACATCCAATGGGGTCCCTACATGCGCTACGAGTGCCACGTCGACTCGAATCCTGTGCAGGGTATGCTTTACGTAACGACACATCCGCCTGCGGATGGTGGTGCCCTAGTGGTCGCAAATCATCCCGGTGCAAGATCTGTCGAGGAGGTCGACCGCGACGCAACCCTCCTTCACCCTACCGCCGGTGGCCTCGTGCTTTTCGACGCCCGCGAGTTTGCCCACTACGTCCGGCCGCTGAGACGATCGCGCCTGCGAGTGGGCGTAGCAATGAACTTTTACACTGACGATAGTCCTGAGGGCATGCGTCCGCCGGATCTGAATTGGCATCTCTTCTCCAAACAGTGAGCCAGGTGCCACCCACGCTGCCCTCCGAGCCAGCCGTCTCGGCGCTGCTCTCACAGTTTCCCGTTGCGTGCTGGGCTAGTCGTGGCCGCGACTATGGCTACGAGGTGGTTCTATGGAACGACGCCGCGGCCGAAACGTACGGCATTCCCGCGTCCGACGCACTCGGCGCCCGCTTTACATCGCTGTTCGTGGCGCCCGAGGCTCGGGCGCAAGCTGAAGCCGACGCGGACGCGGTGATCACCTCGGGTCACCACCCTGCCAACACCATCGCCGTCGACCATCGGCCAGACACCGGCGAGGCGTTGCTCCTCTTGACCAATGTTTTCCGGCTTGAGATCGACGGCGTCGCGCTGCATGCTGAGGTATCAGTTGATCTGTCCGATTCTGAAGAGCTCGCTCGATATATCGACGACCAGACGCGGCAACAGATATTTACGTCGTCCATGCGCACTTTTGAGTTCTTGTTGGCCGATCAATGGCGCGCTGAGCACCGAGCGCACATCGACCGCGTCGCCTCCATCGCTCATGAGGTTCGTACCGAACTCGGCATCATCCGCCAATCAATGGACGACGCGCGCACCGGCGTACATGCGCCCCGGACTGTCGATGCTTGTGAGCGCGCCGGCGACTACATCGAGACTCTCCTAATCCACGCTAAAGCTGCCCGCGACGGAGGGCTGACCGCCGGTCGCCTTGGAAGCTCCCAACTCTTCATACCCAACGACGTCATCCAGAAGGTGCGGGCTCGGTATTCTCATACGGCTTCACCGGTAAATTGGACTCGTCAGCGCAACGGCAACCAAAGCGTCCGAGGGGATGCACGCGACTTCGAGCTGGCTCTCTCCAACCTCATTGGCAACGCGGTCCGGCACAGCGAGGGCGGGTCGCCC
Source organism: Gemmatimonadaceae bacterium (assembly GCA_041749115.1). GTDB lineage: Bacteria > Gemmatimonadota > Gemmatimonadetes > Gemmatimonadales > Gemmatimonadaceae > JBGTBX01. The sequence continues at coordinate 2,063 of JBGTBX010000075.1, read as the reverse complement.
ATCAATATCTACTCGCACCTCGTCGCCCCCCGCAGACAGCGTCGCGGCGACGCCGGTACGGTGGCGATCGTGATCAGCAACGTTCCTCGGGCACCGCTCAGGACCGTGGCCGCGGCACTCGACGCCCACGGTACCCCTCATGGTCAGCCCACTGATCGGTTTGGACTCCCCGTTGTGCAACTGCTCTGCGAGGCGGCTAATGCACATTTCAAGATTCGTGTGGAGGGCTTGTACGTCATCGCAAAGCTCGATTGGCCGGTCAACTCAGAGGTCGACCCATGACACGTCTTGGCCCGTCTGACGTTCTCGTCGTTGACGATCGCGCGGATACGCTGGATGAGCTCATCACCGAGTTTCAATTACTTGGCATCCAGCCGATGGTCATATCGGGCTACGAGGAAGCCGTACGATATATCGACCAACTTGACTCTTGGGCAGGCCTTGGGCTCATTGACGTGCGCCTCCCGTCTTCACGCGACACTGACGGCAACTGGCTCGGCTTGGACCTCGGTGCGCAGATACGCGCACGGTTCGGACCGTCCGCCAAGTTTGCCTATGTTACGGCAGTGGTCAGCATGGTGCCAACAGCTGAATATCAGCGGGCGGCGGCGACATCTATTCTGGGCGTCATCGACAAGTTTCACTACTCGCCACGCGATGTTGCTAGCGCGGCCGTTCGCGAAATGGGCGTTGAGGGCGATGCCGGCTAATGACGGTCCGAGACACCCGGTTTGCCGTATACCAGAGAGCGCGGCCGTTTGATGCTCGAGATCGAGGATTTCACATTATATCTTCCTTTCGCCGCGGGTGGTGCGGCAGTGTACGCTGGCATCGCGATCGCGCGCGGTCGGTTGCCGCGGGGGAGCGTCGCGAGACGTTGGGCAGTCGCATCGTTCGTCTTCGTCTCGTTAGTCTTGCTCGGCCCGTACATGCAGCGCTTTGTGACGCGCGTGGTAGATCGGGAGGGCGGAGGGGCGGCGGCCTTAGCTGGCTTGTCGATATTCATTACTGGCGCGATTGCATACGTAGTATTTCTGGGTCAGCAGTATGAGAGCGCGAGGACGAGAGCGGAGCAGGGTTTGCGCGATTTGACTGCGCGTACGAACGACATCGAGGATCGAGAGTCAGTCACAGCTGCCCAAGAGAAACAGCTCACCGAGGGTTTAGCCAACGTGGAGGCTGCGATAGGCCGCTTGGATCAGCGGGTGAAGCACGAGACGCTCAGGGCTGTGGCTCTCCATGCTCTAGATAGCGCCCGGCGTCGCGATGAGCCAGCGGCTGGCCTCAACACCACCGGACGAATTTTGCTCATCCTACTCCAAGATTTGGTGGGCCGAACCACTCCTGCTGCCGTCGCTTTCGACCTAGTCGAAGTGAAGGTCGCCCTTCAAGAGTTCGCGGCTTCCGAGGAGGTCATCGACCGCGCTGTGCAGCGGACCGTGGGGCAGTACCTCGGCTCCCTTGAGGGGTTCGCCGCCACCCCCCAACAAGCTACGGCACTCGCTGACGTACGAGATAGGATCTCGAGTCTGCCGCTGGATCAATGAACGCACGCGCCGTCAGGACCGAACTGTCGGGTCGTAAGGGTCATACGAACATGACGGATACCGACTTCCCAGAAGTCGGCGCCGTTGTCCTCGAAGCCGAATCGGCGGTAAAAGGCGACAACCTGTAGCTGCGCATCGAGAGTCACTGTGTGAATGTGAGCGTCCCACGCGTCCGCCAGCATCCTATTCATTAGGCCTGTCGCAGCGCCTCGTCGACGATAGGCTCTCAGAACCGCGACTCTTTGTATCCGCGCGACACGGTCAGCTGCCGACACCAACATGCGCGCTACGGCCACGGTTCTACCGTAAGAACTCGCGATGTAGTGGTCCGCATATGAGTCGTGCTCGTCCTCCTCGAGATCCTCCGGTACGTGCTGCTCGTCGATGAAGACTGCCCGGCGTACAGCGGCTGCCTGGCGGAACCCAGGGACACCATTGATCCTTTGTATTTCGATTGGAGTCATGTCCGGCGCAGGATTGTACGGCGCTGGCCAGCGCGGGCGCCGCGCTCGTGCT
>JBGTBX010000074.1:0-12162 GCA_041749115.1 Gemmatimonadaceae bacterium | reverse complement strand
GCGCCGCGCTGCGCGGACTCGCTGAGCGGGGGCGCGAATCGGAGCGGGTGCGGACTGATGCGCTTGAGGAGATCAACCGGGTGCTTGGTCGTTCCGCCGGCACCCGTCGCGTCGACGCGAGTGGAGACGGGACGTTTATTGGCAGCTTCGTGCCCGTCGGCGAGGCTTTTGCTTCACTTATGATTCCGATCGTAGAGTCGGCCGCTGAATCGTTGATGGGCGGGGAGTTGCCACGCATCCGCAAATGCCAGCAGCCAGGGTGTCAACGCGTCTTCCTCGATGCCACACGAAATGGTGCGCGCCGGTGGTGTGACATGTCCACGTGCGGCAACCGGGCGAAGGCCGCACGATTCCGGCTGCGTCACAGCACCTGAACCACTCCCTGCTCAATCGTGGGAGTCGAGAAGTGCCGAGATTACCCCTGTGCCGGTGTCCCGATTAACGAAACACCTGCGCAGTTCAGAATACCAGCTCAGGCTGCTGACGCCGTCTCGCGGAGGTATCCCATTTCCGTTGCATAACCGCGCAGCTCTCCCTGCAAAATCCGGCGACCGCGAAAGAGTCGGCTCTTGACCGTGCCTTCGGGAATCGAAAGTCGCTCGGCAATCTCAGCGTAGCGAAGGCCGTTGACATCGCTCAGCAGCACGACTGATCGGTACTCTTTCGGAAGCCGATCGATGGCCTGAACGATTTCGTCATCGATGAAGGAATCGAAGAACGTACTCTCGGGATCCGCATCCCCCACGAGTTCGTGGGCTCCATGAACGTTGTCGCTCTGTGGCACTTCGCGGGCATCAATGCGACGCTTCCTGCTGACGAAGAGATGATACAGGATGGTGAACAGCCACGCGCGCATATTGGAACCTGGCTTAAACTGCTCCCACCGATCCAGTGAGCGCAGGAACGTGTCCGACACCAGATCTTCGGCGTCATGCGGAGACCGTGACAGCTTGAGCGCAAAGCTGTAGAGCGCGCGCAAATGCCTGGTCGCCTCGGCTTCGAAGGACCGCTTCCCCGCCCCCAGCGCCGCGAGCACTTCCGGACGCGGGGCCGTTTGTCCGACATGAAATGCAGATGAATCAAGCGAGTATGTAGTCATGACATTGAGTGAGTGCGAGTGTGAGAAGACACGAAACGCTTGAGATCCTCGGCGATCCCGCGCAACATCTCCGCATCCCGATTGACCTTGGACAAAAGCATCGCACCCTCGAGCGTTGCGATGATAAAACGCGAGAGCCGCGCCGGGTCCGCATCCTCAGTCAGGATCGGTCGCGCTTCCCACAGCAGACCCTGCAGTTGCGCGGCCCAGCGATCAAACACTGCCGCCAGCCGTTCGCGAAAGCCCTCATGCATCTCTGCCATTTCGGTCGCCAGATTACCAAATGGAGAACCAATGCGAAAACCACGTTCCGTTTGCACGGCAACCAGTGAATCAATAAAGAGGTACAGTCGCTCGATGGGGTCGATCATCGGCTCGCGTAGAATCACGAGCCCGCGCTCGGTGAAGCGCTCGAACTGGCGGCTTAATACCTCGTATCCGAGTGCATCCTTCGACTCGAAGTAGTGGTAGAAGTGGCTCTTGCCGCTCAAGCCCGCCTGCGCGATGACGTCATCGACGGAGGTTGCCTTGAACCCCCGCTCGGCGATCAGGCCTGCGGCCGCGTCTACGATGCGATCGCGAGTTGCGTTGCCCGTTTTGCTCATGCCAGATAATAGGACCGACTGGTCCAACAGTCAAGGCGAGCATCGAAGACTGCGAGTCCAAAATGACGTAACCGAGTGCCCGTAAATATCTGTGTTGCAACTGTTTACGGTCTGACGACTGCTCTGCAAATTATTCGGACCAGCCGGTCCAATTCTGGCGATTTTACCGGCGCCTGCGCTTGGGATTTACACGGTTACGCTGCCGTGCGCTCTTCTCGCGCTTGACCTCTCCGACCGGTCTCTTCGCCCGTCCTCCGCTTCGTTCGCGCCGAGCCCTGGCGCGGTCTTCGCGCCCCGCACGCTGCTTTCCCGCTTCGTCGGGCATCCACGGTTGATCGAGGGCGAACTGCAATTCCTCGAGAGAGTTTGCACGAACGGATCCGCGAGAACCTCGGTGGACCGCAAAGCGGAGAGGTCGATCCAGTGTCGGGAGTTCACTCTCCGTCAATGTGCGAGCCATCCGATCGGGCAGAACCAGACGAGCAACGCCTGTGGGTGGACCGTCTCGCTCTTCAACGTCGTATTCAATGGGCACGTCAACCTCGCGAATCTGTACCTGATTCGGCAGCGCCAGTAATCGATCGCGGTCCTGTTCATCCACCAGATCAGATAAATCAAGTCGCAGAGCCAGCGCTTGCAGTTCACGGAGTGAGTTGGCGGTGCCCATCGCCTCCACATAGAGGTCGCGAAGTTCCGCGAGTCCCAGTCGCGGAGTTACCCCGCCTGAACGTCGATGGAGTTCGCGCAGCAGGAGTACCTCCTCGCGGTTGTTCTTCACTGCGTGGTGTCTCGCCTCTTCGCGCGCGAGCGCGGTCGCATACGCCAAACGTGCTGCATCGGCGAGGTCGGGCGGAAACACATCCAGGACATCCTCATCACGTTCCAGCTCAAACCCGAACCAGATCAGACGTGAACGTGTGATCAGCGCATCGCGCGAGTTGTGTCGATCGTAGATTACCTCAACGGCTTCGGGCACCGCGTGCTTGCGCACCAGCGCATTGGGAATCTGCGTTCCTTCGATGGCTGCCCGCGGAATGCCGTTGCGATCGGCAAAGAAGCGCAGTGTGCCTGCGACAGCCCCCCATGATCCTGCGACACTGGTACGCGAGACGCGTGCGTCCTGCCCATCTGCGGTTTGTTCATCTATAACGACGTCAAAGGGCATCACGCGCGCGAGTAGCTCCTGAAAGGCCTTTCGCACCGCGTCCGATACCGGGGGCAATTCAGTAGGCAACGGCAGATTCACCGAGCGATAAATGCTCGCCATCGCGAGCGCGGAGTCCTCAATGGCCTTGACCAGAACGCCGCGCCGTTCGGCCCAGCGTTCGATGTTCTGCTCATCGAACACGTGGCGTGGCAGACCGTACACTTCACCCATGACTCCCGCTTTGCGAAACGCCTCGGCGTAGACGTTGTAGGCTGTTAAATGGTCGCTGCCCGATACGACCAACCCCTCGAGGTCGCGGTCGTCGCGCGTCATCCGGTGCAGAGATTCCACACTCGCCATGATGGCGATGTATGGCATCAGCGCGTCCTCCGCATGCGCAATCAGTTCACCCCAATCGGTATCACAGGGCAGCGCTTCAACCACTTTGCCGTAGCGCGACAGTCGCCCCTTGTCTATTAACCCGCGGCTTTCGAGGTGATCGACGGCGCGACGGTATGCAACCTTGTCCAGTGCAACCGGAAGATCCAGCTGCTCGGCATCCACACCCAGGTCTGCACAGGTTAGCGCCACTCGTTCCGAGTCGCCGGCAAGCTGAAAGTCCGGAGCGGTAGGACGCAGTGCAGCAAAATCGATGTCACGATCAGAGAGGATGAACACTTGCCCGTTCTCCACGCGCCCGTGTACCCGGCCGGCCATCTGCAGAATCTCGTTGGTTCCCAGATGAACGCGTGTCAACACGTTGCGCCCGCGCTCGACAACGTTGGCGAACCGCGTATCGTCGATGATCACCGTATCGAGCCCTTTGACGTTCAACGCACTCTGGCCGGCCGCTGTCATCGCCAGGAAATACGGCTTAACCGCACCGTCTTCGAGGAAAGGACGAATGACTCGCACGGGCTCCCCGCCGTGGTAATACGCACTCATGATCCGCGGCGCCCGATCTGTGACAGCGGACGCGGCCGCCTCGACCATGGCTCTGGTGGGCAGAAACATCCCGACACCGCGACGCTGCTTAACAACAGCCTGCAGAAATCGATCGTCCAGAAAGTCGCTCGGATCCTTGCGCACCACACGCACCTTTGCTGCGCGCGCTGGGTCGAACGCCGACGATTCCACGACGGTCTCAGAATTGAGATACCGCGCATAAAACTGCGGATCCACTGTAGCAGAAAGCCAGATGAATCGATTACCGACACGTTTGCCGAGCGCGAGACACAGCTCAAGCTCCGCCGAGGTTTGATGAATCTCGTCGACGATGAGTGTATCGCTTCGTTTGATCTCACCGTCCTGGAACCAGCGCCGTGCGATACCCGTCGTCACGATGATGACGTTCCAGGTGGGCGTCTCGGGAGTCGCCTCGCGTTCTCTGTTAATGACGCCGATGCGCAGTGGGGTTCCACCCAGGAGTGACTCCGCGATGTAACGCACAGCCATCGTTTTGCCGGTGCCCGTGCCGGCCACGATGCCGAAGGACGCGCCCCGACCCGCCAGTTCACGGATCTCATCGCCGTGCGACGACTCCAGCACGGTTGAAATCTTCAGCGTGAGCGCGATTTCGATGGTCTCGCATGCAGCGCGGGTCGGCGCTATCACGATCACGCGCTCAGTCGCCACGCCGGGCGCGATGCCCGCCTCGTGCTGGGGAGAATCCTGAATGATGGGAGAGGCTGGCGGAGGCGAGTTGCCGGGGCGTGAAGTGGGCACGCCGAAGCCTAGCAGAAGTTACGCGTCGATGCCTTCCGGCTTTTTCGGCTTCTCGGTGCTATCGGCTTTGGTGTCCTTCTCCGAGAAGATCACGCGCCCGTTCGATGGCTTGTTGCGGATTGCGGTCGGGCAGTCGGTGGGAGCCGGCTGCTTGGACGGTGGAACGCTGTCGATCCAGATCCGACACATACCGGCCGGAGGGAGGTAGCGCTTGGGAATGTCGTCCTGCTTTGACTCCTTGGACGGAGCAAAACTGCGCACCGGCACCTGAGCGCTCACGCGTTCGGCGCTGAGCACTACGGCGAAGAGAACCGGGACAACATATCTGATCATGGAAGGAATATTCACGCTGAGTGGTACCCGCGAGGGGAGCAGGGATCCCAACGTACCGCGCTCAGTCACCGAACGAAATGCCGCAGGCCCTCGCGGTACGGACGATATCGTGGGAGAGATCGACACGCTTCGGCTCTCGCACGGCCTCGATAATCGGAACGGTCACGATGTTCGGCGATTGCAGAGCAACCATCTGCCCCCATTTCTGATCCGCCACAGCTTCGACCGCTGCACCACCAAAACGGGTTGCGAGCAGCCGATCGTAGCCGGTGGGTGTGCCGCCACGCTGCAGGTGGCCCAGCACCAGTGATCGGGACTCCTTGCCGGTGCGGTTCTGGATCTCCCATGCGATTCTGCCCGCGATGCCACCCACGCGCGTCGCCTGTCCCGGCAATGACTCTCCCAGCACCGATTCCTGGCCACCGACAGGAAATGCTCCTTCTGCAACAACAACAATGGAGAAGTGCCGCCCCGCCCTGTCCCGCTGCATGACCTTTTCGCAGACGCGATCAATATCGAAGGGAATCTCCGGCAGCAGGATGACGTCGGCAGTCGCGGCGACTCCTGAGTGCAAGGCAATAAAACCCGCATTTCGACCCATGACTTCCATCACGAGCACCCGGTCGTGACTCTCAGCCGTGGTATGCAGCTTATCAATCGCATCGATCGCGGTGCTGACGGCCGTGTCAAAACCGAATGTGCTGATGGTGCCACCAACATCGTTGTCGATGGTCTTGGGCACCCCGACCACATGCACGCCCTTCTCGAACAACCTCTGTGCGATCGACAGCGACCCGTCGCCGCCGATGGTGATCAGCGCGTCAATGCCTAACAACGTCGCGTTGGCGATGATCTCGTCCGAGCGGTCAACCTCCTTCCACGAGCCGTCGGGCTGCACCACCGGAAAGCAGAACGGATTTCCGCGATTGGTCGTTCGCAGAATTGTGCCTCCCTCATGACCAATCCCGGCAACACTCTGTGCGGTCAGATCGAGAATGCGATCTTCGCCGAGCAACCCGTAATACCCTCGGCAGATCCCGCAGACGGACCATCCGCGACCCAACGCGGAGAGCACCGCTGCACGGATGACAGCGTTCAGCCCTGGCGCGTCACCGCCTCCAGTTGAAATAGCAAGTTTCATTGATCAGGCACCTGGGCCGGAAAACCTACGGAATGTGTGGCGGTCACCGCAGCGACGGCGCCAGGCCACGCTCATCAACGCTTCGCCAGGAGTGCCACGATCTCACCCTGCGCCGGGTGACGCTTCAATTTCGATTTCTGAAAGATCGGCGCCCCATTTACTACTACCTCAAAACGACCTCCAGACGATTCAATCAACTCCACCTCGGCATCCGGAAACGCGATACCAATCTCAGCTGCCAGACCGGCAGCTCGCGGTTGATAGTTTCAAACGACGCAATACTCAATGGTAATTTTCATTGGAATTTCCTGCTGCTGGATAACAACTTAGCGAACCTGCACGCCAGCCAGATTGGCCAGCACGCGAATGAGCGAGTCCTGCTTCATGACGATCGCGGTCAGCGAGTCGATGCGATCATGCATATCACCCAGATTTGCCTGCACCTCGGAAAACGCCACTCCCACGTCTTCGAGAGTCTGCGCGGTCTGCATATCCTGTTGCGACATGCCTGAACATCCTGCGAGGACAGCGTGAAGGCAGAACACTCGCAGTGGCGACAGCGCACCCTGAGGGCGACGGATTGGCATCACGAAAGCCTAGCACGTGATCGCACAGCGTGGAAGACGCGGCGGAAAGATGGCAGCGACCCGCGCGGGATTACGCGTTGAGCGGTTCGCCGCGACACCGTACAGGCCACGACGCCGATCAAGGAACTTTCATGCGCCATTCCCGGTTATGCCAAATGCACGAGGGCTTCACGTTGCTGGAACTCGTGATCGTTCTCGTCGTATTCTCTATTGTCATGGTTATCACTATCCCTCATTTCACAGACCTGCGCGACCGCCTCGCGGTACACGGCGCGACAACGCTCGTTTCGCGCGCGCTGTTTGATGCGCGCGAGGCAGCCATGCGATTGAACACCCGGGTCGCGGTCACCGTGGACACGGCGGCAGCGAAAGTGGCCGTACGTGCCACTGGCGACACCCTGCGTGTGGTTGATCTGCGCGGCGTATTTCGGGTGTCACTTGCAACCAGCCGCGATTCAATAGCCTACGCGCCAAACGGCCTCGGCTACGGTGCCGCCAACTCTCGTTACATCATCAGCCGGCGGAGCGCCGCGGAGACCGTGACCGTGAGTCGGCTGGGACGGGTAAAACAATGAAACGTCTCAATGACTGCACTGACGACTTCGGCGCGCGCGCCCGGGAACTCAAAGCGCTCACACGCCTCGCGGTGCAATACGTCCGCCGCGGACCTCTGCAACTGAACGCACCTGCCCGACCACACAAATCCCTGAGTGACGTGCAGGTCGTTACGGAGTGGCTTCGCTACTCTGCCTCAGACCCGAAATCGAAGCCTGGCATGGACACGCGCTCAATGGGCTGGCCCAGCACATGTTCGATGGAACGCACCATCGCGATTTCGCCCGTGTCCATGAACGTGAATGCGTCGCCCGATGACGCTGCACGGCCGGTGCGCCCGATCCGGTGGATGTAATCTTCGGCCTGACTCGGAACGTCGTAGTTTACCACGTGTGATATTCCGGAAATATCCAGGCCCCGCTGCGCAATGTCTGTGGCCACAAGTACGCGGGCCTTGCCATCCTTGAACGCCTGAAGCGCCGCAGTGCGCTGCGATTGTGTTTTGTCGGCGTGCATCGCAATTGCCTTCATCCCGGCGTCGTTCAGTTTGCGAACCACGCGGTCGGCCCCGTGCTTGGTGCGCGTAAACACCAGCACCGAATCCATATCGGGCTTGGACAACAGCTTTACAAGTAACTCCGGCTTCAGCGACGTTGGTACCGGATACACCGCATGGCGAACGGTGACCGCTGCCTGAGAGCGGCGGCCAACCTGTACGACGGTTGGCCTGCGTAAATACTTTCTCGCCAACGCCTCAACTTCGGGTGGCATTGTTGCACTGAATAGCAACGTCTGCCGGTACGAGGGAACCGCGGCCACGATTCGATTGATCTGCGGCGCAAATCCCATGTCGAGCATACGATCAGCTTCGTCCAGCACCAGGATCTCGACGAGATCGAACGAGGCGTTCCTCTTTTCCAGATGATCGATCAATCGTCCAGGTGTCGCGACCAGAACGTCAACACCCGTACGTAACGCGCGCTCCTGCGGTTCATACGCGACACCGCCATAGATCGGTGCCACCTCCACGTCCGTGTGCGCGCCATACTTTCTGAAGCTTTCGTCCACTTGCTGACACAGTTCGCGCGTCGGAGTCAGGATGAGCGCGCGAAGCCTCTTGGGTCCGCCCAGCAAACGTGCAATAATTGGAAGCGTGAACGCGGCCGTTTTGCCGGTCCCCGTCTGCGCGAGACCCATCACGTCCCGACCCGCTAAGCAGAGCGGAATCGCGCGGACCTGAATAGGGGTGGGTGTCGTGTATCCGGCGTCTGCCACGGCGCGAAGCAGCTCCGGGGCGAGGCCCAGATCCGCAAACGATTGCGTCGCGTCGGTCTCTATTTCGGCCAGTCCTTCTTCGCGGACTTCAGGAGCCATTGCAGGAGCTTCGCTCAGTACCGAAACGGTGGCGCTGGGAGCGCTTTTCTTCGCCGTACGGGAGCGCGTGCGCCGCGCAGTGGTTGATTTGGCTGCCTTGCTTGCTCTCTTTGCCGTCATAACGTCCAGTTGAACGGGATACGTTCAACGTAGTCGCTGCGCGAGCTGTACAGCGAGGTTCCGACGAAAACGGCGCTGCTTTTCACACGACGTCGATCGCACGCCCCGCGATCCGACCAATCAATCCCAGGCGAAACGTGACATCGGGACTGACTCCGCTCCCCTCAACGGCATTCCCGTCCAAGGGCAGGAAAGGCCACACGAATGCATGCGTGGATTGAAGGCTCTGTCCTCGCCCGAAGTGCCACAACGACTCCCGATCGCGCGCGTCGAGCATCCGCTCGAAGCGCTGCAGTGCGGCTGCGTGCTCCTTGAGAATGCCAAGTCGGGCCATGATCTCCAGCCATACAACACTGAGGCCAACATCCGAATCGGCCCCCTTTGCGGACAGCGGGTCACCGAGGACAAGATCGGGAAGCTCCAGCACCTTGTCATCCAGGTGCTGCGCTGCTGTGTGCTTGGGCCAAGGTCGCGAAACCCATGTCATGAGCAGCTCAATGAACTGATGATGCTCCACTCTGAAATGGGGCATAAAAGCCAGAGCAAGCATCAAGGAAAACGACGGAGGCGACGCCTCCGGTGACAGCGCGACGGTGCCCCCCGACTTTATCCACGGATCGTCAGCCAAAGGAGATGAAAGGAATTCCGTGACCCGCTCCATCGCGCGTTGCAGCGCGCCCCGCAGGCGAGGATCAGCTTCGTAGCCAGCGTGCGCCAGCACGGCGGTCGACGATTCCCTGACCACCCGACGGTGGGCCACCGCAGCTTCGCTATCTCGACTCCGCTTCGCGTACTCGAACAGATGGGACGGGTCGGTGTCCTCGGCCAGGAGCCGAAAGAGTACACGACGTGCGTTGACGAACGGCGGCGACTCGCGATCCCATCCAAGTTCCCGGAGCCGGTGCAGCGCCGGCGCCGTACCAATCCCTGCGAACTGCTTGCGTGATTTCGGTTCCGGAAGCGCGGTCAACTTGTCATTCCACGTTCCGTCGACGCCCTGTGCCAGCATCAGCTCAATTGCTCCCGGGTTCGAATATGAAAGCGAGAGGAGTCGCGGCGCTTCCGATTCAGGCAGTTGGGCAACGTCGACCAGCGCCCGCGTCCAGATGGCCGGCGGCGCTTTGTCGAGCAGCCACCCGAGCGGAAAATCGACCGGAGGCGGAGGCGGGGGAGGAGGGGGCGGCGACGGAGGTAGGGGGTCCGAATCACCCAGCTCAGTCGCGAGGGGTAGCGCAACCTCCCCTTCAATTGGCAACATGGACGTGCGTTCTCTCCTTAAGTTGTTCTATCGCAAAGCGATACGTGGTGAGTCTCGCTGATCCGAATTCATGGGGTGGTAACGATACCCGGAATCGTCCTTCCCGCTAGTAGGGCACTCTCCGCTGACGGTGTTCTCTATCCGACGCGGGAGCACATTCGCCCCCACAACGGTCCCGTGATCGTGACTGCCGTTCACGCGTCAACCCACTCAGAATGGACATCGGAAAACTCGAAACTTTCAGAGGCCTGGTTCAGAAGGCTCCGTCGAATCCACTGGCTCGATTCGGGTTGGCGAACGAGGCCATGAAACACGAGCTTTGGGAAGAGGCGCTGGAGCAGATTGAGGCGTATCTCGCCTTGCAGGACGACGAGGGCAACGGTTATGGTCGCCGTGCGGAGATCTGCGTCGCGTTGGGACAATCTGATGAGGCGGCGTCAGCATTGAAGAAGGGAATCGAGAATGCCGAACGCCATGGCCATCCCGGTCTGGCCGAAGATCTTCGTGAGCGACTCACCTTGCTGGAGGAATCATGATGTCCCTCGTACGAGCCCTCCCACTGGCGGCGATCGCCGTCGCGTGCCTTGTTCCCTCCCCGGGAATGGCTCAGCGTCAGGGTGCGACGGCGCTGCCGGTGGTCGAGGTTGGGTCGAGGGTGAGGCTGCTAGTTCCGACCGTGCGACGCGACGCGTTTGTCGGTCGCGTGGACTCGCTGGAGGCGGGGGAACTCGTCCTTGATACGCTGGGTGCGCGTCGCCGCCTGGGCTTCGACACGGGACCGGTACTTGTTGATCGGTTCCGCCTGGTGCGGCTGAGAACCAGCGCCGTGGAATCCGTCGAGATCAGTGGCGGGGTCACCCGGAAAAGGTCGACGATACGGACGATGTTGATCGGTGCTGTCATCGGGGCAGGCGTGTTCGGTGCGGCGGGAATGCCCGAAGTAAACCCGGGGATCAGTGATTTTCTCAAGAACGTGCCGATCGGACTTGTGGTGGGCGGCACCGTGGGCGCCGGACTTGGATACGCGTTAGGCGGTGAACGCTGGCTTCCCGCGCAACCCTTTCGGTAGCCCTCAGCGAACTTCGCGAGCCGCCTCGAGAACGTGTGCGATTTCACGAGAGAGCGCTCTGGCTTCCTGTGTTGCTCCACTGACGTCGTTCAACACAGACTGTACCCCTGCCGACTGCAGCGCGGCCAGATCGAGGCGCATGTTCTGAAGCAGCAGCGCGGCCCCATCCAGCTGAGTCGTCAGGGTTGAGCGGCGCGACGCAAGACCGACCAGCGTCGCACGCTGTCGGTCCAACAGCTGAATGCGATGGTCACGGCCGGATCCCTCAGGCTCGCTCCTCGCGGCGGTAAGCCGGGCATCAAGGCTCTCCAGCGCGCCAGGACGCACATCGGCATCGAGGTGATGCAACGCAACGGCGAGTGAGCCTACTCGTTCAGCCAGGGCCTTCACCGTGGGCACAACATCCGGGATCATTTGCCTGTCTGCATCCGTGAGTCGTGCCACAGCATCGAGAATCGACCGCCGGTCCGCCGTCGCGCGCCGTACCACTTCGCCGTGCGGACCTGCGATCACCTCGGCGGGGGCCAGCTCTGTGCCCTCATCCGCACGCGGTAAACTCCGCTGCGGGCGCGATGGAACCGAGGCCGCCAGTCGTTCCGATACTCCTCGGCCAAACACATCCTTGACCTTCACCCCGTCAGCCCATAGGGAGCCCATGCGGTGCATGAGGCCTATGGCCATACCGATCATCGGGAAAAAGAACCACAGAAAGCCGGGGGAGAATACCAGATTAACAGTCGCCAGCATGGCCACCGTGATCGCGCTGCGGGCGAACCGCTTTCGCAATGATCGAATCCGATCATCGACCGATCCCTGGTCGCCGCCGCGCCGCAGGCTGCGTCCCGCCGAGCGATCCCAATCAGCGCGGGTGTCTTTCCACGACGATGGCATGAACTCGGGGATGTGGTCGCGGCCTGCGTTACGCGAGAGCGCCCCTGATCGCCATCCCGCATCGGCAGCTTCGATGGCCGAGCGGGCGTTCTCGGGTCGTAAACGTGGCAGCCTCGCCGGGCCAGGCGGCCGATCGATTCTTGGCGCGGCTTTATGCTGCCACGCCCGGGGGACGGCATTGTCGGCGGCGCTGACCGCTGAACGCTCCGGCGGACGGCGTGCCGGCGTGGTCGGCTCGCGGCGCGGCGCAGGCGCCTG
>JBGTBX010000073.1:0-22762 GCA_041749115.1 Gemmatimonadaceae bacterium | reverse complement strand
GCGACGCCCGTTCCCATCCCCTGAGCGCTACATTCTCGCTGGGCTTGAGTGTTAGAAGCCCGTGAGCACGCATCGTCATTTGCCGTGTACTGACTTTCCGGGGGAAGGTCACTCTTTAGCAGGCGGAGGCGAGCGCACGGTAAGCCGATTCATCTCAGCGCAAGCGTTCTTGCTCTTGCTGCGTCACGCGGCAGCGATAACTGTGGGGCGAATGTCTCCGAGCGCGGTGTAGTCTGCCGGCACCGCCTCAGTCCCGCCCTGAGATCGCACCGGAGCGGTCGACCGACTTCGTTCACGGGACGCTCCAGCTATCCTATACGTATTGACAATCTTCGATGTAGTGGTATCTTCATCGAAGACCTTCAATGGATGCCATGACTGCTCCCACTATTCTCCAACGCAAGCTCGGCGATCGCTGCTGCGACCCCGCCGCGCCCACCACCATGACCTTCGATCAGGCCGCGGACGTGGCAGCGCAGGCCGAGCTCCTGGCTCACCCGGTGAGACTGGTGCTGCTGGACGTGCTCGCCCAAAGCGAAGGGCCGGTCTGCGTCTGCGACCTCGAGGCCTCGGTACCGGTCAAACAGCCGACGGTCTCTCACCACCTGAGACTCCTCCGTCAGGCCGGTCTCGTGACCAGCGAAAAGGTCGGAGTATGGGCCTACTACAGCGTTGAAAGGGAACGGCTCGAAGCCCTCCGGAAACACCTGAGCGATTGCCTGGCTGCCTTCGCGAAACCGGCGCCGGTTGCACCATGAAAATCGCGCTCATCTCCGACGTGCACGCTAATCTG
This sequence comes from Gemmatimonadaceae bacterium, assembly GCA_041749115.1. GTDB lineage: Bacteria > Gemmatimonadota > Gemmatimonadetes > Gemmatimonadales > Gemmatimonadaceae > JBGTBX01. The sequence continues at coordinate 21,969 of JBGTBX010000073.1, read as the reverse complement.
CCGGCGCTCGATGCGGTGCTGCATCACATCGAGCAGGACAGCACGATCGACGCGACGTATCACCTCGGTGACCTGGTCGGCTACGCACCGTGGCCTAACGAGACGGTCGATCGCATTCGCACATGGCGCGTCGGAATCCCGGGGATCGCGGGCAACTACGACTCCACGGTCGGCCACGGGTACAAACACTGCGGCTGTAAATACGAAGATCCCGCGCAGGAAGCACAATCACATGAAAGTTTCGCGTGGACGCTCGCACATGTCACACCGGAGACGTCCGCGTATCTCAAAGCACTGCCGTTTCGTTTGGACATCAGGCCGTCGGGCGGACATTCAGCTGCGCCAACACTCGCGCTGATCCACGGATCGCCCACGCTGAACACAGTCTACTTTACTGCAGATCGCTCCGACGCGTTCTGCAGTCAGATGGCTGAACGTGCGGGACTCAGGGAAGGGGACACCCTGGCGTTCGGTCACACACACGTCCCGTGGCACCGCACGGTAAATGGAATCCACTTCATAAACACCGGGAGCGTTGGTCGGCCCAAGGACGGAGACTGGCGCGCAGGATATACGGTCGTGCACTTCACCGCCGATCTCACTGTCGAACACCGGCGGGTCCCGTACAACGTTGAACTGGCCGCAACCGCAATCGAAGCAAGTGATCTTCCCAATGCGTTCGCAGATTTCCTCCGCTCAGGCGGCAAACCCCGAGTGCCTGCCTGACAACCCTTTCGACAGGCCGGCACGAGGACGCTCAAGCCAGCCCGCAGCTTATCAACACGACACACACGATCTCGCATGGACTTCGCACACAATTCCTTCTCAAATCACCAACATCATCTCCGAGAATCACCATGACTACCACATCCATCACACCAGAAAAAGCGGCCGCGGCCCCGTGCTGCGGACCCACTTGCTGCGGGCCCTCCGAGAAACTCGAAACCCCCGAATCACTCCGCTCGGTCGTGCGCGAAAAATACGGCGCAGCGGCAACCCGGGTCACCACCAGCACCGGAGCCGCGACGTGCTGCAACACACTCACAGGTGACGACAGCGTTGACCCGATCACGGCCGGGCTCTACGCCAGTGAACAAATCGACGGCATCCCCGAAGACGCCTTCCGCGCATCGTTAGGTTGCGGCAACCCGACAATGCTCGCCTCGCTCGCACCAGGTGAACGTGTCCTCGACCTCGGCTCCGGCGGCGGTATTGATGTACTGCTCTCGGCCAAACGTGTCGGACCCACAGGTAAAGCGTACGGCCTCGACATGACGGACGAAATGTTGGCACTGGCCCGATCGAACCAGGCCAAAAGTGGCCTCACCAACGTGGAATTCCTCCGCGGTCAGATCGAAAACATTCCGCTGCCGAACGAAGCGGTCGATGTGATCATCAGCAACTGTGTTATTAATCTGTCGGCCGACAAACCGCAGGTCATGCGCGAAGCCTTTCGTGTGCTGGCCCCGGGCGGACGTTTTGCAGTCTCGGACGTTGTACTGCGCGACGACATCCCCGAAGAAGTACGCGAAAGTGTCGCGCTGTTCACGGGATGTGTCGGCGGGGCACTGACAGATACCGAATACCGGGCCTATCTCACCGACGCCGGCTTCACGTCCGTGGACATCGAACCCACGCGTGTGTATTCGGACGAAGACGGACGTAAGATGCTCACCTCAGCGGGGCTCGACGTCGAGTCGCTCCTCCCACGCCTGAGCGGGCGCGTGATGAGTGCCTTTGTGCGCGCGGAGAAACCACAGACCGCGTAACGGACATCGTGACAGCGGCGCAGCGCGTCGATAATATCCCGCTCTGCGCCTGTTCGTTTGTTGCTCTCAAACTTTCGCCGCTGTGTTCGCTTAATGCGTGTTCTTTTACAACGTGTGTCCCGGGCCGAGGTCCGTGTCAGAAACGACCAGACCACCCGGGTCACAGGGGCGATTGAGCTCGGCTTCGCCCTGCTCGTGGGTTTTGCGCCGACGGACACGGCGGAGCAAGTCGACTGGATGGCGGCAAAAATCGAAGGACTTCGACTCTTCGCGGACGCCGAGGGCAAGATGAACCTCGGACTCGGCGATGTCGGCGGGGCGGTCCTGGTGGTGTCGCAGTTTACGTTGTACGGCGATGCATCCAAGGGGCGCCGTCCGTCGTTTATCTACGCGGCCCGTCCCGAGATCGCGATCCCGTTGTACGAACGATTTATCACGGCACTGCGCGGTCTTGGATTGACCGTCGCCGTCGGAGAGTTTGGCGCCGACATGGAAGTGGAGCTGGTGAACGATGGGCCCGTGACATTGTGGTTGGAGCGATGAACAAACCGCGAACGTGGCGAAGAAGGCGAGGGGTCGAACATGCCTCGATTCGAGGTCAGGCAGGTGACGCGCCCTTCTGCCCACTTTTTCTACAGACAGACTTGAGACACAGCTCGCGATCAGCCGGGAAGGGTTCCAGCAAACACTCTCCGTTGGCACCAGTATGACGACGTTGCGCGTTATTCTCGCCTCACAGTCGCCACGGCGCCGTGAACTGCTGCAGCTTATCGGCGTGCCTCACGAAGTGGCTCCGGCCAATATCGATGAAACGCTGCTGCCCAACGAAGATCCGCTCGCTCACTGCGAACGACTTGCGCGGGAAAAGGTGCAAGCGATCGCCGCCACAGCCAGCGACGCCGTCGTAATCGGATCGGACACCATCGTCGTGATCGACGGCGAGGTTCTGGGCAAACCCAACGACGCACGCGAGGCCGCAATCATGCTGGCGCGCTTAAGCGGGCGCGAACACATGGTCCATACCGCCGTTGCAGTGGCACGCGGTGATACGCTGCTCTCAGGAGTGGAATCGGTGAAAGTACGTTTCCGGCCGCTCGACGCCCCAACGATCGAGGCTTACATCAACACCGGTGAGCCACTGGATAAAGCCGGAGCCTACGGCATTCAGGGGTACGGCGCCACAATCGTCGAACGTGTTGACGGCGATTATTTCGCGGTGATGGGGCTCCCGCTGGGGCGTTTGATCGGGCTTCTGTCCAAAATGGGCGTCAAGTACCAGTTCGGTCCGCTCAGCTGAGCAACAAAGGCTGTCATTAGGGCGAAGCCTTAAGCAGCAAACGTTGTGTTGTCACGCGTGTGGCGATGCCCCCTCACGCGTGGCCACAAGAATCGCTCCCTTCAAACAGGGAGCCATCACCAGTCAGCAAAACAACAAGGTCCACTCAAAGTGCAACCTCCTCTTATCAACAAGCCGTAAAAAAAAGGGCCCCGCTCAACGCAGGGCCCATTCTCTCAGCGAGATAAACTACGCGCCCGGCCTGCGACGCATGTTCGCCATCTCCGTCATGTTCTTCTCGAAAACAGGCTTCTGCTCAGCTGTCAGCACTGCCAAGATCTCGTCGTTCTGCTTCTTCGTCACTTCCTGACGCTTGGTGCGATCGGCTTCAGACGGCGGTGAACCTGGCGTGAACGCCGGCATCATCGTCGCATACTTCGCCTGAATCGAATCAACCTTCGTTTTCTGGTCGGCGCTCAGCGTAATGTCCTTGAACATCATCTCGGCCATGCGCGCCTGCATTCCGGCGCCCCCACGTCCGCCACCACCACCCTGTGCCTGTACCTCTGTACCGCCGAGTGCGACCAGCGCAGCGGCAGCGACCACTAATCCAAACTTTCTCACAAGACCTCCAAATCGAATTGTTGTTGTTCTCGTCCTACTGCGCGCATCGTACGGCCGGCGCGCGGCGAGCGTTGGCGACACGTTCAGTCGGCCACCCGCTAATAGGTAGTAAGACGTCGATAACTACCCGACGTTAACGTCGGCGTCGTAGGTCGCCTTCCAGATCGCCACCCGGTCCATGACGTCGTCGACGGTAATCCGGGGCATGTGATCGGGACGGGTCTCCATGGTGATTGGATAGTCCTCCCCGGGCTCGCCATACGCGTCGATCATCAGATCGTGAAAGCGCCGGTAGGGCCCCGAACGTTTGGGATTGGTATACCCAAGGAGTGAAATCGTGGGCCGACCGAGTGCCAGCGCGATATGCAGCGGACCGGTATCGGGTGTGAGCACCAACGCAGACCCGTCGAGTATTGCGACCAGCCGACGCAAGCCGCTGCCCAGAGCCGAAATGGGTTTGTGCCGCGTGCGTTCCATAATGATCTGCTCGGCGGCCAACTCCCGCGGCGAACGCCCGCCCACCAGCACCGGCTGCAGGCCATACTCTTCGTACAACCGGTCGCAGACTTCGGCCCAGCGTTCGGGGAGCCAGTCCTTTTGTGGCTTACTGGTCGCGACCACAATCGACGCGACGGGCCGCTCGATCGCCGCAAAAAAATCGTGCTGCCATTCGAGTTCATCCTGCCAGGGCCCAAGATCCCACTCAAAGGGTTCCGGTCTGACGCCGAGTTCATAGAGAAACTCGAAGTATTGATCCTGCACGTGCTGCCCGGCGGGGTGCGGCGGAATGCGATGCGTCGTGAAGAGCCAGTTGAGGTCTTTCGCACGGGCCATGTCGAAGCCGAGTTTGATTGGTGCATTGGTGAATGCAGTGATCAGCCCCGCCTTGAAATACACCTGCAGATTAATAACAAGGTCGAAGTCTTCACCGGCGAGGGCGTTCCGAACATCGAGAAAGGCACGCCAGCCACCCGCTCTGTCAAATTTGATGATGCGGTCGACGAGTGGATGCCCTTCCACGAGCGTGGCCGGCCCGGGCTGCAGCACCCAGGTCACTCGACAGTGCGGGTTTCTGCGCTTGAGGGCGGCGAGCACAGGCAACACATGGACGACGTCGCCCACAGCGCTCATCATCACGATGCATACTCTGGCCAGCTGCGCGTCAATCATTCAGCAAGTGACTGAGCGACTCGGCGCGCTCCTGATTGCTGTCGTCCATGTCCTTCTGCACCTGCGCACGAATACTCCGAAACTCCTCGTCAGTAAACGCCGGATGACCGCTTGCAGCAAGTTTGCGCATGGAGCGCTGCAGCCGTTCGATATTCGCGTCCCGCACGTTGGGGTCGGCGGGGGGAGAAAACTGCACACGGTCCACGTCCAGCGCAGCGGCACCAACACCTCCGTCCTGCGTGGGCATGATCAGAATATTCTTGATATTGAGATCCTGATGCCACGCTCCAACGTGTGTCAGCTGAGCAATCAGTGTGCCCACCGCGCGGACCAGGAGTTCACGATCGGCAGCCGAGGTGGAGCTGTTGAGTGCGGCGCGCAGATCAATGCCCTCCCATTCAGCTGTCATCACGTCAACCCGGCGCAGAATGCCGGCGACGCGTTGTGTCGAATAGGCAAGGACCGGGGGAACCGGTACACCCGCCCGTGCCAGCACGAACGAGATCACAAGCTCCGCGGGGGCAGGCGTTGGCGGCAAATACACATCACCCAGAATCGGGCCGAGTAAACCGCCGCGCCTTGAGTGACGAACCACCACGCGCGGTCCGTCGGGAAGCGGCGCGCCGTACACAGGCCCGCGGCCCTGGTATTCCCGCATTTCGGGGTGTTGAGCGGCCCACGCATACAACGTGGATTGTGCGGCGATCGCCTTTACAGCCGGCGCGATGGATTCATGCGCGACCCCGCGCGCATGCAATTCATTGAACTGGGCGAACCCTGGCGGTAATCGAAGAATCATCGGAGGGCGCGAAACACGGTGACGGGGTCCGGCTTGCCGCGCAATATGAGCGGTGGACGCGACTCCAACCGATGTGAGCGGGTGAGCGCATCACGGACTGATTCCGAGACGAGAATCTCGCCCCCTTCGGCCCAGGCGCATAACCGGCTCGCTGTATTCACTGAGTCGCCGATGACCGTGTATTCCAGCCGGCGTACAGACCCGGTGTGGCCCGCAAACGCGATCCCGGTATTGAGTCCGATGCCGATCTGAATCGTGGGCCGTCCTTCCTTTTCCCACTTTTCGTTCAGCTGAGTGACGGAATCCAGCATGTCCAGCGCCGCGCTCACGGCGCGATCCGCGTCGTCTGCCGCGCTCAACGGCGCCCCCCACTGCGCCATTACCGCGTCGCCCATGAACTTGTCGAGCGTTCCGCCATGTCGAAACACACACTCCACCATCTCGGTGAAAAACTCGCTGAGCAACCGCGCTGTGTCATCGGGAGCCATGCTGGCCGCGATCGGCGTAAAGCCGCGGATGTCGGCGAACAGCACTGATACCATACGCCGCTCACCGCCAAGTGACACATCGCCGGTCATCGTTGCGATACGATCCGCCATGTGCGGCGTAAAAAAGCGCTCGAAGTTTTCGCGGACCTTGGTTTCACGTCGGGAGCGTTCGGCAAATTGCAGATTATCCAACGCAACTGCGCCGATGCCGGCGAACGCCACGAGCAGGTCCAGCTCCTCATCCGACAGATGAATGGCGAGGCCTTTGGCTTCGACATACAACACACCGATGACTCGCTTTTCACTGGCAATCAGCGGGGCGCATGCGGCGGCATGGGGCCCCGGATTCGATGACGTGGGCGTTGGCCGCTGCGTGGCGTCCATCGTATCCGACAGAATCGCCACCTGTTGTTCAATGGCGGTACGAATCATCCCCGCGGGGAGCGGCCGCATTTCGGGCGAACCATCCTGTGTTCGCGACAGTGTTGCACCGTCGAACAATTGAATGGCAGCGTACTCGATGTCCACAACGCGAAATGCAAAATCCAGCATACGCTCCAGCAGGGCTTCTTCGCTCGTGCTGCGGGTTAACGCTTTGCTGATCTCAACCAGCAACGACAGGCGGCGACGGTCGCGCTCGTGCTGGCTCAGTATTGTTGCCGTTTCATCGGTGCGTGTTGCCCCCGAGGCCAGAAGGGCACTGGCGAGCGCCTCTTCAGCTCCAGGAACCGGTACCTGACGCATGATGGTCGTTCCAGCGCGCGCCGCCCTGCTGCGGATTTCCGCGGTGGCGTCGTCTACCAGAAGCTCCGCCTGCCCTCTGATTTCAAAGGTCACCTTTCCGAAGATGATGCCATCGTTGGGGTGCAGCTTCACCTCGGTCACGCGCTCGCCGCCAACGAACGTCCCGTTGCTCGATCCGAGATCGCGCACAACAACGCTTGAAGAAGTCGCGAGAAGCTCGGCGTGACGTCGCGAAATGGTGGGGTCGAGCACAGGAAGGTCCGAACTCAACGCGCGTCCGAGAACCAGCGGGAGCCCGGGGCGAAGTTCGAACGCGAGTGTACCATCAGCGCTGACCAATCGAAGCGACATGTGCGAAGGAATATGCGGCCTCAGCGGGGCGCTTCCAACCCGTCCCAGCGGGAAAAACGCTGCTTGAGCGTCGCACTCCCCCCCGTGATGTTTAAAGATGCGACAATGGTACCGATTCCTGACTCTCCTGCTCGCCCCCTGCCTGGGGACGCCGCTTGCGGCGCGGGCCCAGGATTGGAACGGAGCACGCGTCAGAGCGCTGGTGACTCTGGCGACCGAACGGCGCGCCCTGCAGTTCGCCGACTCCCAGTTGATCGACTACACCGCCCAGGCCCACGGCCTCGTGACCTTCCTGGCGCAGATCGGGGGAGGGCGCATTTCGCTGCCGGCCAAACTGGTCAAGGCAGATGAAATCTTCAGCGAGATCTACTGGCGGCCTCCAGCAGCGGGGAAACAGTGGATCACCGGTCGTCGCGACACCACGTTTTTCCCCACCGACATTCAGTACCACCGCGATCACCTCGGTGTCATTCTCAACAACTTTCCCAATACGATTCGATTGGGCGACGGCGACGAGGTGAAGGATGTGCCACATCCACTCTCCGCGTCCGGCTTAACACTGTACGACTTTGCACTGACAGATTCCCTGCGCGTGGAGATTCCGGGGAAAGTGCTGGATGTTTATGAAGTCAAGGTGAAACCGCGCGATGACAAGGCCGAGGCCGCGGTCGGCGCACTCTACTTGAGCAAGGAAGACGGGCAGGTGGTGCGGATGGCGTTTTCGTTCACCCGCGCAGCGCTCAAGGACAAACAACTCGTCGATGTCTCCGTAATCATGGAGAACTCGCTCTACGAAGGGCAGTTCTGGCTGCCACGACGACAGGAGATCGAGATCCGTCGTTCAGTAAGCTGGATGGATTTTCCGGTGCAGGGCATTATTCGCGGGCAGTGGGATGTCACAAACCACGTCATCAACAGCCGCTCCACCGTGGCGTTGTCGCCGGGTCCCGAGATCATCTGGGCCCCAGCCGAGCGTCGCCTCACCACATGGCCCACCGCCAACATCATGGCTGTGGTTCCAGAGGACATCAGCCTGGCCACCGACGATGAAGTTCGCGCCGTGCAGGAAGAAGCGCGCCGACTGATTCAGGCGCAGGCGTTGCAGCGCACGCGTGCGACGTTGCCTTCGATCCCGTCCATGTCATCGGTGCTGCGGATCAATCGGGTGGAGGGTTTTGCAGTCGGGGGCGGCGTGCGGCAGCGCTTCGGCGCAGGCTTGTCCTCCCGTTTAATCGGTCGCGTTGGCGAAGCAGATCGCGAAGCCAAGGGGGAACTGCAACTGGTCTGGGAGCGCGCCAACGGGTGGTCTGCCAGCACCGCGCTCTTTCGTGATTACCGCGACGCGGGTGACGAGCCGGAGACTTCACTGGTACGCAACTCCATCGCTGCGCAGGAATTCGGGTCTGATTACACGCAGCCCTTCGATACCCGCGGCGTTCGCATTGCGTTGAACAAGGACCGGTCCGACGGCACGCACGTGGGCCTTGCGCTGGCAATCGAACGACACGCGGCGTTGCAGATTAACGCCGTCCCGTCGAGTGGCAGGTACGAGCCGACTATTGCCGCCGCGCGTGCGAACGTGCAGCGAGCCGGGCTCACGTATGAACGGCCGAGGGCGCTTGTTGCGGGGTTCGACGTCGAATCGAAGGTGGATCTGAGGCTGACGCGGTATTCAGCCATCGGCGGGAATACCGCCCCCACTCAAACGCTCGGCCGCGTCTACGCACGTATCGAGGGCACTCGGCAGTTCGACGGCAATCGACTCGTCACTCGACTGAGCGGTGGGTCGCTGATGGGAGGAGCGGAGGCTGCGATTCCTGCCCAGGAACTGCTATATGCCGGCGGCATGATCTCGGCGCCGGGCTACGCCTACCACAGCTTTCGCAGTACTGCACAGGTCGCGGCTCGTGTCGAATGGCAGCAGCGGGTGCCTTTTCTGAGAATCCCGCTGGGTCGCTGGGGTGCTATTCCCGGGTCAGCGACGCTCGCTCCCTATGTGGGCGCCATCGCCACGCGTGGGCCGGCCGGGGCCGCCGGAGCGGAGGGACCCAACTCCACCGGTTCGATCTATCCGTTTGTCGGCATTGGAGCGGTCACACTATTCGACCTGATTCGTCTCGACATTGGGCGAGGCCTATCATCGACAGATGGTGGCCGCCTGAATCGCTGGACCTTCGGCGTCGATGTCTCTCGCGCGTTCTGGCCTATCCTGTAATCGGAATGGCTACGACCTGAGGCGGAAGCGGCCGATACTGAATGAGCCGCCCTCAAGTCACCTTCGCGGATTTCGATGATCGTTTCAACAAGACCTGTATGGCTACCGTAGTCGCACGCGACGCGTGGTTGCTCCCGACGCTGGAGAAGCTGGCCGGCGAGGGGGCACTTTCATCGTTCGTTGACACCGCAGAGTCTTTATGGACCGAAGTGGTGGGCCGCCGCATTCTGACGGATGACCAGATCCTGACAGAGCTGGCGGTACGCTACCGGATGAAGATCGCAGATAAACAAAGTGTTGGCCCGGGCTCCCGCGGCTTGTTGAGCGAGGCAATTGCGCGCCGATACCACGTGATTCCAATCTCTGCGACGGACAGCGCAATTCTGGTTGCGACGGCCGATCCCAACGATCTCGACGCCGAAAGTGCACTGGGTTTTGCCACGGGCCGCAAGGTTCGTATGCTGCTCGCATCGCCGAGTTCGATCGCAGAGACGCTCGACTTGATGTATCAGGGGGACCGCTCGCTTGAGAGTTATCTCTCAGGCGTAACGATGTCGGAGTTCACCGCGATCGAAGAGGATGCACCGCCCCCGGACAATTATGAGCTGGGCGAACAGTCGGCGGCGTCACGTCCAATAATTAAGCTGGTTGATCATATCGTGGCCGAGGGAATTTCGCGGCGCGCGAGTGATATTCATCTGGAACCGCAGGAAGGGCAGGTGCTGGTGACCTATCGCATCGATGGTGTGCTGCGACCAGGCATGCAGCTGCCGCGAAGTGTCGGGCTGCCACTGGTGTCCCGCATCAAGATCATGTCGGGCATGGACATCGCCGACCGTATGCGTCCGCAGGACGGTCGCTCGCGGGTGTCGATCGACGGAAAGCGCGTGGACCTGCGGGTCTCAACCTTGCCGGCTTCGGCGGGCGAAAAAGTTGTCATCCGGATTCTGGATCAGGGCGGCAAGGACACAACGCTCGATTCACTCGGTGTCAGCGGCGAAGACTACAACCGCTTGTCACACCTGATTGGGCTGCGCGAAGGCATTGTGCTCGTGACCGGTCCCACGGGTTCCGGCAAAACGACCACATTGTACGCGGCACTCCGGTCGATTCAGCAGCGCGGCGTCAATATTGTCACGGTCGAAGATCCCGTTGAGTACAAATTACAGGGCATCGTTCAGGTACAGGTAAACGAAAAGGCTGGTCTCACGTTTGCGGCCGCACTGCGGTCGATTCTTCGGCAGGACCCTGACGTCGTGCTCGTCGGCGAAATTCGCGATCGCGAGACCGCGGGTATTGCCATTCAGGCGTCGCTCACGGGCCATCTCGTGCTGTCCACGTTGCATACCAATGATGCAGCCGGAGCCATCGCCCGCCTCCTCGACATCGGTATCGAAGGGTACAAACTCGGCGCTGCAGTAAAAGGTGTTGTGGCTCAACGACTCGTGCGGCGCCTTTGTGTGCATTGCAGAGAAGCAACCACGACCGTCTCTCGGCGATTCCGGCAGTACATTCCCGAAGGGACCACAGTTTACAAAGCTGCGGGTTGCGCTGAGTGCGGTGACACCGGTTATCACAGCCGTCTCGCCCTCACAGAAGTGCTGCTTGTCAGTGCCGCCCTCGAGCGCGCGATTGCAGCCGGCGAGCCGACCGATCGGTTGGAGGCTGTCGCAAAAGAAGAGGGGATGACCACGCTCTGGGACAGCGGTATCGCTCAGATAATCGCCGGTGTTACCGACGCCGAGGAGTTGCTGCGCGTCGTTGAGCCCCCGATGATGGATCCGCGACCGGTCGAGAACACACCTGCAAAGAAGCCTGCAGGCAGAACTTCCACGCGTGCGAAGCGGGTGACGGGTTCCAACGTTGCCATGGCACCGGTGAACGCCTCGGCGCCTACGCCTACCGCTCCCGATCTAGCGTTCGAACTGGTCGACGAAGCACTCGCCGGCCTCGATCTGCCTGTCACAAAACGTGTGCTGGTTGCCAGCCGCGACGCTGACGTGCTCGCTCAGCTGATGATCGCGGTCGACTCATCGTCGGCCACGGTCGAAGGGGTCTCCGATGGCGTTGATGCCCTGGACGCGATCGACGCCGAGCGGCCTGACGTCGTCGTGCTTGATTGCGACCTTTCGCGATTGGACGGGATAGCCGTACTCGGCCGCATGCGCAGTCGTAGCCATTTCGCGAGTATCCACGTTATCGTGGTGTCGTCGGATGACAGCGAAGCAGTCGAAGTTGAGGCGTTTGCCAAAGGGGCGAACGACTTCGTGGTAAAACCACTGCGCCCGCGCGCACTCGCAGCACGGATTAAGCAGCTCACCAGAAAACCCTGAGCGCCGCCGGTCTGCCTGTGTGACGCGCGGCGTTCACATGGAGAGGCCGATGACCGGGATTCGCGCTGGTGTGGTTGATGTGTTTGTTCTGCACGCGCCCGGAGACGCCGTGCGGCAACGCCTGCTCGTTATGCGTCGGGCCCACGGCGTGCGATCACCCGGCGCTTTCGAAATTGTGCACGGCCGCGTGGAGGCCGGCGAAACGCCCGAGGCAGCGGCCCTTCGCGAAGTGCTGGAAGAAACGGGATTAACCGTGTCGCGCCTTTACAGCGTGACCTGCAATCCGTTCTACCTCCATCAGACCAACACCGTGGAGGTCGCCGTGGTGTTTGCAGCGATCGTGGATGGGACGAACGATCCCGTGTTGAGCGCAGAACACGATGCGGCCGAATGGCTGACGAAGGAACAGGCTCTCGATCGGCTTACGTGGCCGCGAACCCGTTCAATACTGGGCGATGTGCTGCACCTGCTCCGGACCGGCGACGCAGGCAGCGTCGAGGATGTCCTGCGGGTTATTTAGCTGTTGAACGTGGCGCGACGGCGCGATGGAGCGATGGCCGGCTGACTACGGCTGATCCTGACCTCGCGCGCGCGAGCGCACCAGCGAACGCTCCCGCTCGATACGGTCGAGCGCCGAGGCCCAGTCCGACGAGCGAGCTGTCTCGTACGAAATCGTGAGCGGCTGATTTACATCAAGCTGCCCGTCGAAGAGGTATAGCGCGTGCTGCACCTCCCGCTGCCGCAGTCGCTGAGATCCAAAGCCGGGGCTCAGCCCGATCACCTCGATGGGCCTGAAGTCGCGCCCTACGTTCGAGATAACCACCTCCATGGGACTGAAGCGGGCTTCGCCCACTTCGACGCCGAAAAAGGAGAGGTACCATGCCGATATCGACGGCAGCGCCGTTCGGCGACGCACCGCGTCGATCCGCTCGCGCTGGCTCTCCACCACGTCGTGCATCGTTCGGTAGGAATCGGGAGACAGCACCCGGATAACCGATTCATCCAGAGCGATCGCACGAACCCGCAGACCGAATTGCTGCACCTGCACCGCGATATCCTCCTGGCGCAACGTGCCAAAGCCGGCCGGAATCTGGGTTTGCGCGGCAGCAGCCGGCGGGGGCGTATTGGGGTCGCGCGCCACCGATGTTGGAGCGCAGCTCAACGCAATCGACACCGCAAGTACAGACAGCACAGAGAGCGGCGTGCTGAGCGGCGATGTATGCCGGGCATGTGTGCGCCGGATGATCGTGGCTTGGAGCTGCCCAACGATCGCTGCGATTGCAGGAGCGGGAGTCACCGGGCTCGCCATGTCAGTTCTGCTCCCTCGGGCGGGACCCACGCGGGGGCCCCAAGCAGCGAGTTCAGCGCTTCGGCGATCTCTGTGCGTCCCACGCCGGTTGTTGCACTGCAAGTCACGATCTGATCTGCATCGGCGCCGGTGGTTTCAATAATCTTCGCGAGCGATTCTGCCCCCGCCGCGCGGCTCAGTTTATCACTTTTGGTCACTGCCACGAGCACAGGAATCTCCAGCAGGCTCAGATAATCGAACATCGCGACGTCGGCTTCGCTTGGCACTCGCCGAATGTCCAGCAGTACCACAACTCCTCGCAACTGCTGGGTTGTGCGAAGGTAGCTGTCGATCAGCGGTTGCCATTCGTGCCGGCGGGTCTTGGACACGCGTGCGTATCCGTAGCCCGGCAGATCAACGAAGACGAGTGCGTCGTTGACGTTGAAGAAGTTGATCTCCTGCGTGCGTCCGGGAGTGTTGCTCACGCGCGCAAACGCCTTACGCCGCACCAACAGGTTCAGCAGCGACGACTTGCCCACGTTCGATCGCCCCACAAAAGCGATTTCGGGGAGCGAGTGGTCCGGTCGCCAGCCCCCTTGCAGAGCGAGCCCGCCGAGGAACTCCAGAGACCGAATGATCAGCGGGTCGGGGTTTGGTGCCCGTGGTTCAGTCATCGGTGCGCCCCTTTAGTGCGTCGAGGGAGGAGGCGTGGGAACCGGGAGGACCTTTCCCGTCGGCGGTGTAGCGTCTGCGCTGCGGGCCGCACGACCGTCGCGTCGCTTGGAGGTGCTGCGCGCACCGGTACGATTCAACGCCAGTTCCAGCACCTGATCCATGGACGACACGGGGTGAAACCGAATCCCGTTCTTTACTTCGATCGGCAGTTCATCAAGCTCGCGCGCATTGCGTTCGGGTACGATGACATCGGTGCGCGCGGTGCGCAGGGCGGCAACAGCCTTCTCCTTGAGCCCGCCGATCGGCAACACACGTCCCCGCAGCGTGATCTCCCCTGTCATGGCCACTGACGCACGCACCGGTACATTGGTCAGTGCACTGATCAATGCCGTGGCGATCGCGATGCCCGCCGACGGACCATCTTTTGGTGTCGCGCCGTCGGGGATATGGATGTGAATGTCCCTTGTTTTATGAAAGTCGCGTTGCAGGCCGAGCTGGTCGGCGCGCGAGCGCGCATAGGTCAGCGCGGCCCCGGCGGATTCCTTCATCACATCGCCTAACGCGCCCGTCAGCTGCAGTCGTCCGCGTCCTGGAACAACCGACACTTCGATGTCCAGCACCTCACCACCGACACTTGTGTACGCGAGTCCGGTGCTGACTCCGACCTGGTCCTGCCTCACATCCTCGTCGGGATCAAATGGGGCAACCCCAAGCATCGCGGTGAGGTCTGTTGAAAGAATCGTGTCGCTGGGCTCTGCACCCTCTGCGGCCTCTGCGCGTCGGCGCGCGATCTTGCGCGTCAGGCGGGCGAGCTGCCGCTCCAGATCGCGAACACCCGCTTCGCGCGTATAGTAGCGAATAATTTTCGGCAGCACGTCCGGGTCGAGCTTTACGGAATCCATCGCGATGCCGGCGCGCTCACACTGGCGTGGAAGCAGGAATTCGCGCGCGATCGCGAGCTTTTCCGTTTCCAGATAGCCGGGGAGCCGTACAATTTCCAGCCGGTCGCGCAGCGCGTCAGGAATTCCGCCGAGTGTATTGGCGGTCGTGATGAAGAAGACCTGGGACAGGTCGTAATCCAGTTCCAGATAATGATCGTTGAACGTTTTGTTCTGTTCGGGATCGAGCACTTCGAGCAGGGCAGATCCGGGGTCACCGCGATGGTCGCGCCCCAGCTTATCGATTTCGTCGAGCAGCATGACCGGGTTGACCGACCCGGCGCGCCGCATCCCCTGCAGAATGCGTCCGGGCATCGAACCGATGTACGTGCGACGGTGTCCACGGATCTCGGCCTCGTCATGCACACCACCCAGCGACATCCGCACAAACTTGCGGCCCAGCGCGCGGGCGATCGAGCGGCCTAACGAGGTCTTGCCGACTCCCGGCGGTCCGACCAGGCACAACATCGGTCCGTCCATCTTTCCCACGTTGGCCAGCACTGCCACATGGTCCAGAATGCGCTCCTTCACATCGCGCAGCCCATGATGGTCTGCGTTCAATACGTCCCTGGTATGCGCGACATCCATCGTGCCGGGCGCGACTTCAAGCGTTTTTTCCGTAACCCAGGGCAGCGTCAAAATCCAATCCAGATAGTTCCGGATCACCGTCGCCTCGGGTGACATCGGCGACATGCGACGCAACTTGCGCAGCTCCTTGTCCGCGCGAGTGCGCACGTCTTCCGGCAGATCAGCCGTCTCTACCGCAGTCGCCACTTCACTGAGGTCGTCTCCGTCATCGTTGCCCAGTTCGCGATTGATAACCCGCAGCTGCTCCTGCAGATAAAATTCACGCTGATTCCGATGAATGGATCCCCGGACTTCGTCGTCGATGCTCTTCTCCAGCGCCAGCATCTCCAGCTCGCCGGCGAGGACCTTGTTTAATCCAGTCAGCAGGTCCTTCAGCGTCGGTGATTCGAGCAGGCGTTGCCGCACCGGGGTGCGCACGTTGAGGTGCGCGGCAAGGAGGAATGACGTACGGTACAGATCGTCACTGCCGGTGGCGAATTGAACCACCTCGACAGGAATGCGCCGCGTGAGGCTGGCGTACTCCTCGAATCGCTGCAACATCTGGCGGGCCGTGGCTTCGTCTGCCGCGTCGGGCGCAACGATCTCGCGGGGTTCGACGAGTGTTGCCACAAGCGCTCCCTTGTGCGATGCAACGCGTGACACACTGACGGCACCGAGACCTTCCAGCAAAATGCGCGTAGATCCGTTGGGCAGCTGCGTGACGCTCTGCAGGTGCGCCACGACGCCGACGCGATAGACGTCGCGTGATTTCGGCTCCAGTGTAGACGCATCCCGCTGTGCAATAAGCAGCACGAACCGATGGGATTCCCACGCGACCTGTGCCGCGTTGAGAGAAGCCTGCCGGCCAATCAGCAGTGGCATGACCACGTAAGGGAACGCCACCACATCCCGAAGAGGGAGGACGGGGAGCCGATCAGGAATCTCGAATGTGTCGCTGCCGCGCTTGATGATCACAGAGTGTGTAGCACAAAGAGGGGAAGGAGGGCTCCGCACCGCAGTGGGGCCTCATATAAACTAAGCGCCCGGCCGGCCAATAGGCCGAGCCGGGCGGGGGAGGGGGGAGGGGGGAGGGGGGAACGACGCTGGCAGAGCCCGCTGGCTACGAGGCTTCCTTCTTCTTGCGGGCCGGGGCGATCTCGAGCATCGGCGGCGCACCCTGCGTGATGCAGGCTTCAGTCACCTTGACCTCACGAACGTCCCCGCGACTCGGCAGGTCGAACATGACGTCCAGGAGCGCCTCCTCGACGATCGCGCGGAGGCCGCGGGCACCCGTGCCCCGCTTGAGCGCCTTGTTGGCGATCGCCGCCAGTGCTGTCTCCTCGAACGTGATCTTCACGTCCTCGAGCTCGAACAGGCGGTGATACTGCTTGGTCAGCGCGTTCCGCGGCTCCTTCAGGATGCGCACGAGAGACTCCTCGTCGAGCGCTTCGAGTGCGACCACGACCGGCATACGACCGACCAGCTCGGGGATCAGCCCGTAGCGCAGGAGATCCTCTGGTTCTACGGCGCCGAACAGATCCTTGACCTTGCTGCCGCTCTTCGTGACGACCGGTTCGCCCGCAAAGCCGATCTGTTTGCGACCGATGCGAGCCTCGATGATCTTCTCGAGCCCGTCAAACGCGCCGCCACAGATGAACAGAATGTCCTTCGTGTTGATCTGAATGTATTCCTGCTGCGGATGTTTGCGGCCGCCCTGCGGCGGTACCGAAGCAACCGTGCCTTCAAGAATTTTCAGCAGTGCCTGCTGAACGCCTTCGCCTGACACGTCGCGCGTGATGCTCGGGTTCTCGCTCTTGCGCGCGATCTTGTCGATTTCGTCGATGTAGACGATGCCGCGTTCGCATTCAGCCACGTTGAAGTCGCCGGCCTGAAGCAGGCGAACCAGAATGTTCTCCACGTCTTCGCCGACGTAACCCGCTTCGGTGAGTGTCGTTGCGTCTGCGATGGTAAAGGGCACATCGAGGACACGTGCGAGCGTCTGCGCCAGCAACGTCTTTCCTACACCTGTGGGGCCCATCAACAAAATGTTGGACTTGTCGAGCTCGACCTCGCCTTCACGCGGCGCGGCGGAATTAATTCGCTTGTAGTGATTGTAGACCGCGACAGACAGCGCCTTTTTCGCCTGCTCCTGCCCGATCACGTACTGGTCCAGGATCCCCTTCATCTCGACCGGGGTCGGAACCTGCGTAATCGCCTCAGCTACCTCGCGCTCTTCGTCCTCTGCGAGAATCTCATTGCAGAGCGCAATGCATTCATTGCAGATGTAGACCTGAGGCCCCGAAATGAACTTCCGGACGGAGTCCTTGGACTTCCCGCAGAACGAGCAGCGCAGGAGCTTGTCGTGGGACATAGCGCGAGGGGAAAATGTGGGAGGCGGCGTGCTGACCGAAAGTATCGGCCGTACGTAAACCGCGGTTCAGTGACTATGCAAGCAAGAGCCGGGCCTCAGAGTGCCAGCGTTGTGACGAAATGTGTCTTGTGCGCAACGCTGGCACCGCACCTGCTCAGGTCGTGAGTGCCGGTTGCTTGTTTGCTTCAGGTGTATCCGAGCGATTCGAGACGATGCCATCGATCAGCCCGTATTCCTTTGCTTCCTGTGCTGACATCCAGCGGTCGCGATCCATGTCACGCTCCAGCTGTTCAACGGGCCGTTCGGTGTGCTTGGCCAGCAGTTCATTCATCTGTCCCTTGAGATACAGAATCTCGCGAGCCTGAATTTCAATATCAGATGCTGTACCGCCACCACCGCTCTGTGACGGCTGATGAATCATCACGCGGGCGTGGGGGAGTGCGAACCGCTTTCCCTTGGAACCCGCGCAGAGCAGAAACGAACCCATGCTCGCTGCCATGCCCATGCACATCGTGCTCACGGGTGATTTCAGGAACTGCATTGTATCGTAGATCGCCAGGCCGGCCGACACACTGCCGCCGGGCGAGTTGATATACATGTTGATATCGCGCCCCGGGTTGTCGGCATCCAGAAACAGGAGCTGAGCGATAATGATGTTGGCCACATCGTCGTTGATCGGTGTGCCCAGGAATACGATGCGGTCCATGAGCAGACGCGAGAAGATGTCGTAGGACCGTTCGCCGCGGCTGGACCGTTCAATGACAGATGGCGGATAAATCGTTGGCAAGTGTCGTCGGGTGAAGGGGGAGGGCGCTCTGAAAATGCGCCCCTATCGAACCTAAAGTATCGACCGGATAAAGGCAGCTACTCGACGGTGTTTCGCTCGAGCAACCACGCAAAAACTTTCTCTTCCGTTATCGTGCGTTCCATTTCGGTAAGGCGCCCGGCCTTTTGAAGGGCAGCGTACACCTGACCCGGGTTCTGATCACGCGTTTTGGCCATCTCGGTGATTTTGTCATCCAGATCACCTTCGGTCGCCTTGATATTTTCACGCTCAGCGAGGGTTTCGACGACGAGATCGCGACGGACCTGCCGCTCTGCCGTCGGACGGAACTGCTCCACGAAGCGAGCCTGTTCCTCCTCGGGGATCTGGTACGCATTACCATACCCGTCAATGAGCTGTTTGACCCAGCTTGGCGGCACATCGAACGGGTTCGCGCCGATGATCTCATCGAGGAGTTTCGCCCGCACGTCGGCATCGGCCTCGCGTTTGGCGGCCTCTACCATGTCCTTGCGCACGGCGCCCTCAAGTGCTGCCAGTGAATCAAAGTCGCCGACCTCACGCGCAAACGAGTCGTCGAGGTCCGGAACACTCTTTCGTTTCACATCTTGCAGAGCAACGCGTACCGTCTTGGTCTGGCCGCGCTCGGCTTCGTCAGGAAAATCGTCGGGCCACTTCACGGGTCGTTCGACCGATGTGCCCGGCGTCAGCTCCATGATCACTTCCTCGACCCCGGCAATGGCCTGACCGGCTCCGATGACCACCTTATACTCGCGGCCCTCCGGAATTTCGCCCGATGCGTCGGCGGTGGCCAGCTGAACGGTGACCATGTCGCCTTCCCGCGCCTTGTCCTCAACGGGAGACCATGCCGCCTTCTGCTCGCGCAGTTGATCAAGCTGTGTGCGCACGTCCTCGTCGCCAACAGAACGTTCGGTGCGCGTGACCTTGAAACCTTCCACACGCGAGAGGACGATCTCGGGACGGACCTCAACGTGCAGAGAGAACGTGACCGGTTGCCCGTCGTCGAACGTCAGGTCGTGGATGTGCGGTTGCGTGGCCGGCTTAATGTTCTCGCGTTCCAGCACTTCGGTGTACGCCGACTGCACGAGTGCGTCGAGCACCTCCGACCGAATGCTGTCGCTGAAACGTTTGAGGACCATCGCCGGAGGCGCCTTGCCTTTGCGAAAGCCGGGGATCGCGACCTTGGCCGCGATTTTCTTTGCCGCAGCCTGACGCGCCTTGTCGACTTGCTCGACGGGGATCGTGATCTGAAGGAGCCGCTCAGCTCCCTCTGATTTCTTGTTCTCGATTGTTATGGTCATGCGTTGGCACAAAGCCGTAAGACTCGCGAATGAGAGCGCGAGCACGTGGATCAGGTATGACGCGAAGTTCGAAAGCTAACGGTCGCCCGGACACGGTCCAAGTCAGAGGCCGCAGTCGTGCAGCTCGGGCGCACGGAGCCTGCTGACGGGTCGGGCAAAGGGCTCAGGCGACCGAATTGACCAGATCTGCCACAATTTTCCCTGAAGACAGCACCCCGGGGAGCCCGGCCCCCGGATGTGTGCCGGCCCCAGCAAAATAAAGATTCGGAATGTCCTCGCTGACGTTGTGCGGCCGAAACCACGCCGATTGGGTCAACAACGGCTCCACGGAGAATGCGCTGCCGAGGTGGCTGTTGAGCGCCTCGGAGAAGTGCCGCGGATCAATCCGGCGCTCCGTCACGATGTGGCGGCTGAGGTCGGGGATGTGCCGTTCCTCGAGATACCTGATGATACGATCCCGGTAGAGGGGCGCGGTGTGTTCCCAGTTCGTGGACCCACCCAGGTGTGGCACCGGTGACAGCACGTACCATGCATCACAGCCTTCCGGCGCGAGCGAGGGATCGGTGGCGGTCGGACGATGGAGATACAGCGAAAAGTCGTCGGCCAGGGTTTTGGTCTCGAAGACGTCATGCAGCAGCTCCCGGTATCGCGGTCCCATGAGGATCTCGTGGTGCGCGATGTCTGGATACTGCCGATCGGTGCCGAAGTAGATCACCACCAGCGACATCGAATACTTCAAACGGCGCATGCGTCGATCGGTGTTCACGCGCCGATGACGCGCGTCGATCATCTTCAGATAAGTGAATGCCACGTCGGCATTGCTCACGACCACGTCGGCGCTAATCTGCTCTCCGCTCGCCAGGCGAACGGATGTCGCACGACGCGTGCGGTCGTCCACGACAATTTCCGCAACCTCGGTGTTGAGACGGATTTCACCACCGAGCTCGAGAAAGAGGCGCACCAGCCCCGACACGATGGCGCCGGTGCCTCCCATGGCGAACCACACCCCCCATTCCTTTTCCAGGTGGTGGATCAAGGCATAGATCGACGTCGTCTGGAATGGATTTCCTCCCACGAGCAGCGGATGGAAGGAGAACACCTGTCGGAGGCGCTCGTCCTTGATGTACTGATTGACGAACCCTGCCACGGATCGCCAGGAGCCGAGCCGAATGAGATCCGGCGCCGCGCGCAGCATATCGCTCACACGCAGGAACGGTTTATCGATCAGCGCGAATCCGGTCTCAAAGATGTCTGCTGTCTTCTTCGCGAATCGCTCGTAGCCGTCCACATCATCGGGATTGAAGCGGTTGATCTCGCTGATGATATCTTCGTGGGATCCATTGTAGCGAAAGACCGACCCGTCTTCGAAGCGCACATTATAAAATGGATTCAGCGGGACCAGTGACACGTAGTCGCGGGTGGGTCCGCTGCCGAGTGCGAACAGTTCATCGAGCAGCCACGGGGCAGTGACAATCGTTGGCCCGGCATCGAAGGTGAATCCGTCCTGTCGATGCACGTAGGCACGGCCGCCGGGAGCGTCGAGCTTCTCGAGTATGGTGACGCTGTGCCCTTGTGCCTGCAGTCTGATTGCGGCAGCGAGGCCACCAAACCCCGATCCGATCACCACACACTTCATGAAACGTTCGTCCCGTTCAATGCGGCGTCATGCACGCTCACAGGGACTGCGCCTGCGGTTGATGCATTGTACCGGCCCGGTCGGCCTGCGGCGCGGGCGCACGCAAGGACCAGATCACGGGAACGGCCATCGCGACAGCGCCGAGGCCGGCTGCCCACCACAAGCCGTCCCGCAGGCAGAGCGCAACAGGCATGATGCCGTTGGTGGCATAGAGCCATATTGGTAAAGGCGACGGAGAAACATCACGCGCGAATCGTGTGGGCGGGACGATGGCAAGCATCAACCGCGCGATCAGTGTGCCGGTGAGGAACCAGCCGAGCCAGTTGGCAAGTGGCATCCCGTAGAACACGTCCTTCGAGAAAAACGCGACCAGCCAGGCGGGGAAGCCCATGTCGGTAAAGAGTTGTCCTGATCCCCACATCCAGTGGAACGTTTTGACCATCGCCGGATCCATGGAGATGTCCCACGCCACCAGAAACACCCCGGCCAGAGCCGCCCACCGCCACCGTGCACCATTGTGGTCTGCAGCTGAACGAACTCGGCCCACCATCGCGATGCACGCGTAGATCATGTAGAACCACGAGATCGGAATCGGGAACGGAACCAGTCCCAGAATGCGATA
>JBGTBX010000072.1:0-2081 GCA_041749115.1 Gemmatimonadaceae bacterium | reverse complement strand
TGCTGTGCGCACTCGTGAGGCATTCCCGTGGGCCACGGTGGTTGAAGTCGACGCGGACACTCCCATCCCTCAGATGCGCGGTGTTGCGTTCGCGCAGGTCCGCGCGCCCGTCGTCGCGGTCATCGAAGATCATGTGCAGATCCCGGCCGGCTGGGTAAAAACCGCGCTCGAATCCCGGGTCACCGCGGGCGCCGTAGTGGCGGGCCCGGTGGCCAATCTTGCGACCCACACCCTGGTTGATCGGGCAGCATTTATCTGCGAATACTCGCATTGCCTCCCCCCGGTTGCGTCAGCCGAAAGCGACTGGCTTCCCGGCAACAGTGTTGCATATCCTGCGTCGTTGCTCAAAGCGCATGCACACACCGTCGTGGCCGGCGGCTGGGAGAACGAACTGCACGCCTCGATGCGCGCCGCCGGCGCAACGCTTCATTTTGTAGCGGAACTGCAGGTTGGGCACGACAAGCATTACTCCGTGTGGGAGTACCTGTCCCAACGATATCTCTATGCCCGTTCGTACGCGGGTAACCGCGTCCGCACCAAGGGGCTGGGCCCTCGAGTCGCCTACGCGGCGGCCTCGGCGGCGCTCCCGGCGATACTCCTGCTACGCATCTGGCAACGCGTCGCACGACGCCCTGAGTATCGCACGACCACCCTTGCCGCCCTTCCCCTCCTCCTCCTGTTCGTTACATCCTGGGGTGTCGGTGAGTTTGCCGGTTATCTCTTTGGAGCTGGACAAACCCTGGGAAAGGTTAAATAGCCACGTGAACCAGACCGCACGCGTCACTCCCCGACTGCGACTCCCCTCGTGGGGGCTCCGACTGTTTGTGACCGTGTTCATCGTCTGCTCGGCGTTCGCCACAACCAATGTCGTGCGCGAGACATACCTGTCGATCACGCTCGCCGAATCGTACACGGTTCGCGTGGATCCGTACCTTGGTCTGCACCCCGACCTCTTCGAGATCCCGGGGCGTGGCAGCTATATCAACAGCAACCCTGGTGCGTCGTTTCTTGGCGCGATTCCCTACGTCGCCGCGCGACCGGCCATGAGCGCGCTGTTCCGCGCCAAACCATCGCTTGTCAGTCCCAAACCAGCAGCCGCCTACGACGACCCAAGGCCGAACCGCACCAACTTTATGAACCGGGCCCGCGCTCGGGGACTCGACGTCAAGCTCGGTATCGCTGCGCTGGTGACGTCGGTAGGGCTCATGGCGCCGCTCGCTGCATTGGCCGCGCTGCTGATGATGCAGTTCCTCCTGCATCGTGGACTCACCCAACGTGAAGCTGCGACCTGGAGCCTCACGTTTGCACTCGCAACGCCGGTACTGTTTCGCTCGGCGTTCCTGAATCAGAACCTCCTGCTCGCCTACGCGATCTGGGCGGCGTACGTGCTCACGGTTGGCCTGAGGCCGCGCGCCCCCGATGCCGCAATCCCTCCGGCCACGCTCATGCTGGTTGGAGCTCTTCTCGGTTTTGGTGTTGTGCTGGATTACAGTGCGGCACCGATGGCGGTGGTTTTTGCACTGTGGATTTTTGTGCGTCACCTGCGCAGCAGTGGTCTCGCCGGACTGCGGAGCGTGTTCTGGTACGGCGTCGGTTCTGTCCCGCCACTTGTTCTGCTGTTCACGTATCAGTGGGCGGCGTTCGGGGTGCCGTGGTTCCCCGCACAACGGTACATGCCGGCGACGGACCTATCTGTCATCGGTTGGAACGGCCTTTCCGTTCCTACCGTCGAGTTGCTCGTGGGTAATCTCATTGATCCGCGCTACGGTCTGTTCGCGTTTTGCCCGCTGCTCATTGCGGCATTCGCGGCCAGGCGGCGTTTGTTTCCGAATACCGGCGACGCAAACTCTCTGCCATGGATCGCGGCGATCTGTGTGTCGTTGTATCTCTTCTCCAGTGCCAATCAGTTCGCTAATCTGCAATGGAACACCGGCGTACGCTACATGGTGCCGGCCGTCCCGCTGCTGTTTGTTGCAGCCGTGCCTGTGCTGCGCTCGTGGCCACGACTGCTGACCGGCGTACTTGTCGCGGCCAGCCTGATCGTCTCCGCACTCGTATCGATGACACGTGAGAGCATCCCC
>JBGTBX010000071.1:0-5585 GCA_041749115.1 Gemmatimonadaceae bacterium | reverse complement strand
TGCTGCTTTCCTGGGTGAGCACAAGTACCGTGGCAAAATGATTGCGGCGTCGGTGGCGGCGCTGATCATTGTGGCCGCTTTTGCACCGAAGAGTTCCTTCGAACGTCTCTTCAGTCTGGCCTCGGCGAGTTCCAGCAATCTTAAGGAGCTGAACGACGCCGGCTCCGCGGAGCAACGGTATCAAATCTGGCGTGTAGCCCGGGCGATGGCGGTAGACAATCCCATTGTTGGCGTTGGCACGGGTGCGTACAAATACGTTCACAATCTCTATGTTGCACGGCGCCCCGGGTTTGATCCGTTCGCCGGCGGGCTGCGGGATACACATTCCACTTATCTGAATGTGGCCGCTGAAACAGGATTCCCCGGGGCAATCATTTTCTCCCTCATTTTTCTCGCCACCGCCGCTGCGGTGGGTCGTGCGCGCCGCCGTTTAAAGGACGTCAGCCCGGAAAGGTCGTCCTACCTGCGCTATCTCAGAGTCGGCCTGCTCGCCTTCCTGACCGCTGGAATATTCGGTACATATGTCCACATCGCATTTACCTACCTGCTTGTGGTCATTCTCGTCTCGAGCGCCAAGGTATTTGAAGACGATGTGACGTCGGGACGTCTGCGCCGCGCGGTCACCTAGTCGCGGGCCTCTGGCCGGCGCGTGCCTGCGGTCACACAACTTCTGCGCGCTGGGACCTGCCGCTTAGTAATTTTTGCGCAGCGCCCTAAAATGAACACCGATAACACAGAGCATTCGTGACCTGCGTCGCGGACAGTCTACTCCCTGAGAGGTATCTCCTGCGCAGTAGTCATTGCCTGTGACTTGGTTTCGTAGCGCTCGTCCAGAGTTGGTGAGACGGTAGTTTCGCAGATCATGTAAGTCGCGAGCCCGAAGGGGTTCAGCGAGAAGGGCATACCCGGCGAAAGCCGGCGACGCAAAGCACCAGGGCTACCGCATGCGCACTGCATGCAACGCCGGCTGAGCCGCCGAACGAACACCTGACGGAGTCTATATTGATGCACAAACGCTTTTACAGTTTGTCCACGGCCGTAGCGCTCCTCGGCCTGATCGCTGGTTGTTCCGATCGCTCGCCGGCCTCTCCTCCTCCAACGACAACAACTGATGTGCTATCGATCACCATCACCCCCAAGGGTGATTCGGTGCTCGTTGGCGCAACACGGACTTTTCAGAGCCGGGTGGTGAATCAATTCGGCGCTGAACGTGCTGTGAACGTATCCTGGTCCTCGACCGATCCATCCATCGCGAGCATCGCAGGCGACGGCACGGTGACCGGGCTCGCGGCCGGCTCGACGCAGATTGTCGCCGGTGTGGGCGCCTCCGCCGACACAGCGAACCTTCTGGTACGGCCTCTCGTGAGCAACATCACAGTGCTGCCTAACGCCGCCCAGGTCGTACTGGGCGACTCTTTGCGTTTTGTCGCGGACATGGGAGCTGCAGGTACTGGCGCGAACCTTCAGGCCATCCGGCCGGAGTGGAGCACCAGCGATTCGAGCGTCGCGTATGTACGTGAAGACGGTCAGTTGGTAACGCTGGCGGCCGGGGACGTCGAAATCACAGTCAACGTTGCCGGAGTCACTGCTGTCGCCAGCGCACGGGTTTTTCGGGCGCCCATCGCGGCAGTTAATGTTACGCCAGCCGTCGCAACGATCGCTCCGGGGCAAAGTGTGCAGTTGAACGCGCTTGCGATCACGGTGTTCGGACGGCCCGATCCCACCGAGCCAATCTCCTGGAGTTCCTCGGACCCGAGCGTTGCAACGGTGACCGCTGCCGGGCAGGTGACTGCCATCGCACGAGGATTTGCGGTGATATCAGCCAGCGCCGGTAATCGCACCGGGCGCGCAACCGTCACCGTGGGTCCAAAGCCCGTGCAGCAGGTCGTGGTTTCGCTGCAAGCTGCAACGATCGGCGAAGGGGAACGCACCGTCGCGACGGCCTTGGTGCAGGATGCTGATGGCGTACTCATTCAGGGCGCCAGTCTCGCTTGGCAAAGTGGCAACCCGTCGATTGCAACGGTCGACGCCAGCGGAAATGTTGTTGCTGTCGCTGAAGGCAACACATCGGTGTCGGCGATCAGCGGCGGTCGCGTTGGAACCGCGCCACTGCGCGTGACGCGTCGCACAGCCAGCACCTTGCGCTTCTCCCCGGCAGCTCCCGTCCTGACCGTCGGGGCACAGAGTCAGGTTCTGGTGGAAGTCATCGATCAGAACGGAAGTGTCATGCCCGGCGCAGCTACGCTCGCATCCCTCAATCCGGGGGTGGCGAGCATTAATCAATCGGGTATCGTCACCGGCCTGTCCGCGGGCACTGCGACATTGCGGGCGACCTTCAATAGCCTCACCGCAACGGCGACCGCGACAGTCGGTAATGTCGCCGTCGCGAGCGTTTCGATCTCGCCTGCAACGCTGAACCTGATCCCGGGCAACCGAGGGTCCTTCGCAGCTGTAGTTCGCGACGCAAGTGGCGCCGTTCTCAGTAATCGCGCAGTTGCGTGGTCAAGCGCCAATCCAGCAGTCGCGTCAGTTAATGGAACGGGAGAAGTGACGGCGAACAGCATGGGTTCTGTCCTGATTTCTGCGTCGAGCGAGGGCAAGTCCGCGAGCGCGCTGGTGAGTGTCGCTGCCGCCCCATCACTTCCCGTGGCATCCGTGTCAGTCACGCTGAATTCAGCTGCTTTGAACATTGGTGAGTCAACGCAGGCCGTGGCCGTCGCCAAGGATGCCAATGGTGCCGTGCTCCTGGGGCGAACAGTGTCATGGAGCAGCAGCGACGTTGATCTGGCCACAGTATCCGGCACCGGTATGGTGACTGCCGGCAGCGCAGGTACAGTCACGATCATGGCGACAATCGGCGGGCAAAGTGGCGTGGCCGCGTTGAACGTCAACACACCGGCCCCCGCTGCTGTTGCCTTCTTCAATCTGCGGCTGAACACGCATTCACTCGCTCCCGGTGGGACCACGCAGGCCATAGTGATCATGCGAGATGCGGCCGGAAATGACGTGACAGGTACCGTTGGATTCAGCAGCACCTATCCCGCCATTGCCCGCGTCAACGCGAGCGGCATTATCACCGGCGTGAGCGCCGGCGATGCCGAAGTGTTCGCGTCCACACCCGGCTTCAGCGACCAGGAGCTGGTAGCAGTTACCGCCGGTGCCGCTGCGTCGCCCGTTCTCACGAGCATCACGGTGAGCGCGACCTCGGCAACAGTACAAGTTGGTAACACCCTTCAGCTGACCGCTTCACCACGTGACCAGAACGGCGCTCCCATCACGACGGGGTCACTTGCCTGGACATCGAGCAACACCTCGATAGCCACGGTGAACAGCACCGGATTGGTCACCGCACGTGCGTCGGGTGGCGTGACGATCTCTGCTGCCACATCCGGTGTGACCGGGACGATGGCTGTCACTGTGAGCAGTTCACCACCGCCGGCACCCGCTCCGGTTGCCGCCATCACCGTATCACTGAGCCCGACGAGCGTTCCGGTCGGTCAGGCCTCGCTCGTATCAGCGGTGCTCAAGGATGCGCAGGGCAACACGCTGAGCGGTCGCACCATTCTGTACTCCAGCTCAAACACCGCCGTAGCCACTGTAGCCACCAACGGCGTCATCACAGCCCTTACAGCCGGCTCGGCGACGATCTCAGCCATCAGCGAGGGCAAGACCGGTTCGGCAGCGCTGACGGTTACCGCACCCACAGCCCCACCGCCGCCCCCACCGTCCAGTGGAGGTCCGGCCGCGCTTGCAACCCTGCCGTTGGTTTATCTGAACACGACCTACGTTCCGCCGACCGGAAAGACCATCAACGTGAACGCAGGCGGCGATCTTCAGGCGGCGATCAACAGCGCGAACCGCGGTGACGTGATTATGCTGCAGCCCGGCGCAGTTTTCACCGGGTCATTTGTGCTGCCTAACAAGCCGGGCACGGGATGGATCACGATCCGCTCTGCCGCTCCGGACGCGAACCTGCCGGCACCGGGTCAGCGCATGACGCCCGCGTTTGCGTCGCAGCTACCGAAGTTGCACGTGCCGTATGCCAACGGCGTGGTGATCAATACTGCGCCCGGTGCAAGCTTCTATCGGCTCATGTTCCTCGAGATCACCTCGCCGTCGTCGATTTCGCAGGTCAATTCCCTCGTCCGTCTGGGAGACCCGAACGCGAATCACAACGTGACGCCGATCGCGACGGACTTGATCATCGATCGTTCATATATCCATGGCAGTGCAACCCTCCAACTTGTGCGTTGCGTGATGTTAAGCAGCGCTCGCACTTCCGTCGTCGACAGCTACCTGAGCGACTGCCACGCCAACGGCTTTGATTCACAGGCTATTGTTGGCTGGAACGGCCCGGGCCCCTACAAGATCAACAACAATTATCTCCAGGGAGCCGGCGAAATCGTCATGTTCGGGGGCGCCACTCCAAATACCCCGGGAATGATTCCGTCCGACATCGAAATGCGGGGCAACCATCTGCACAAGCCCGCATCATGGAAGTCGCTCAGCTGGAGCATCAAGAACCTGTTCGAGTTGAAGTTCGCGAGACGTGTGCTCTTCGAGGGTAACATCCTCGACGGGAATTGGCAGCAGGCACAAACCGGATACGCAATCAACATCAAGAGTTCCGCGGACTTTTCCTGGGGTGTCACCGAACACGTGACGCTACGCAATAACATCATCCGGAACACGGGAGCGGGCATCGTGATCTTCGCATACGAAGGGGCGACTCGACTCCCCGCGAATCACATAACGATTGCTAACAATATCATCGAGAACGTGAACACTGGTATCTATACCGGTTCCGCGGTCCTGCTCACCATGCTTGGAGACGTGCGTGATGTGTCGATCACGCACAACACGATGGTTACGAGCGGAAACATGAACAGTGCGGTGACGTTTGAGGGCGCGCCATCGCAGCGACTCACATTCAGCAATAACATTCTGACACGTGGTCAGTACGGCGTGAAAGGAAGTGGATCCGCCGAAGGTACCGCGACCCTCACGTCTTATTCGCCGGCGCTGGAGTTCGTCAACAATGTGTTCGTCGGCAGCACGGCCAACCCGTATCCTGCAAGCACCCGCTTCGCGTCGAGCCTCAGCGCGATCGGATTCGTCAACATTTCCTCGGGTGACTACACGCTCACCTCCGGTTCTCCGTACAAGGGGCTGGGAAGCAGCGGCAGGGACCCGGGCGCTGATGTTGCACTGATTCGCTCTTCTACGGCAGGGGTACTGGTGCCCTGAGGTGTCTAACCGGCGTATCCCTTGAGGGATACGCCGGTGGTAGTTGGCGTTTGGAGCCGCGGGGGATAATATGGGGTCAGCGCCCTCCCCCCCAGCGCTGCGCGCACCGGACTCTACGACTCATAGAAACGCCAGGAGAACGCAATGCGGTACGGCACGCCCCCCTTTTGGACGATCGTCGTGGCGACCAGCGTGGCCGCCTCGTGCGGCGGCGAAACCCCATCATCCAGCCGCAATGTGCTGGCGACCCCTCCGCCACCTGTCGCCACGACCATAGTGGTTCAGCCTGAGTCGGCCACGGTCGCAATGGGAGACACGGTCCAGATGCGCGCCGAGGT
>JBGTBX010000070.1:0-2307 GCA_041749115.1 Gemmatimonadaceae bacterium | reverse complement strand
GCCTGTCGCATTATTCGTTGAGCGCCGCGGTTCAACTCCGGCGCGTTAGGCGCGCCTAAGACCACTGGTCGCAGTCCACGCTTTTTAACTGCTTGGCCGACCCACACGGAGTTCGGAATTGCAGCGTCGACCATTTCGAGGAGATCACATGAGGCTTGGTCTCGTGCCCGTCGTGCTTCTTGGCGCGCTCTCTTGCGCGGACTCTTCCGGTCCGGACATCCGGGGCAGTCTGGCGTTCACGTACACCGGCGCCGGAGGAGGAACCTTCAGCGCATCGGGAGACGCCCCCGGCTTCACCACGCTACCGCCTGGAACGAGTTGGGCGGTGGGGTATGTCCAGGCAGGCGAGAGTTATGTCGTTGGTTCCACGCCGCGGTCAGGTGGTCTCGTAGACCTGTCGATTCTCCGGCTCGAGCGCACGACCCCAGGCTCCGAAAGCATCGACCCCGCCTGCAACATCGACGGCAGCGCCAGCTGCACCGGTATGGAGCTCTTTCTGAACTTTAACGGCAACGGTGACACGGGCGACTTCTTCTGCGCCTTGACGAGCGGGACGATCGTTGTTACGGAGGTTGGCAGCAGTCGGGCCAAGGGCACGTTTTCGGGAAACGGCCAGTGCATCGCCGGCACGGGAGGAGCCTCCTCGGTGTTTTCGGTAAGCAACGGGACGTTCGACGTCGCGCTGGTTGCGCCGCCCGGCTAGATCAAGGTCACGTCTTCCCGACGTGACGACCCTCGTGAGTTGGGCGGTTAAGCTTTTGAGCCCAAGCCCCGGCTGATGACCAAGCGCATGCCCGCAGTTTCCACCGCTCGCCAGCATATGAGCCAGAAGTGGCTTACCATCTTCGGCGTACTGCTGGCAGCGGGTTGCGGCAATGATCCCGCGGTACATACGATCGATGTCTTGCTCAGTCCAGGGCAGATCTACGAATTTCCGACCGTGGGCGGGGATGAAGAAAGTGCTCGAATCGTGACACAAGCCCGCCACTTCGCCATTAGCGAGGTTCGAAGAGACGCAGCGACCAACTGGGTCGCGGTATACGTCTACCAGCCCCAGGCTGGGTACTCGGGTTCTGATGGCGCGGAACTCGAAGTGCGCGCAGGGTCCGATGGAGCAAGCTCTCCGACGCGAGTGTGGAAGCTGGTATTCCGCTTTTCAATCGCACCGTGACTCGAGCGCACGGCCTAACGCCATTAGAGAGTTTCCGCGCAAGAGGGCAGGCCAAGACAACGCGACGTGATGGCCGTCGCGCAGCGGAGCTGCATGAAGTGAGCGACCGCAGTCCTCGCACTCGGTCGCCTCAGTGGCGACCACACACCATTACGGGCTCGCGATCTTGCGATCGGTCCCAGAGGTCATCGTTGGTCGAGCGTCCGGCGCCCCAATCAAGGAAGGCGGAGATACGCGACGCGGTCGCCCGCGCCGGCTCCAGTTAGGCGGGCGGGTTCGCCAGACGCGGCCACTTCGGCGTTTTGGTCCGACTTAAGGGCTTGCCCTTGAACGTGCCATTGAATGCCTCCTGCCGAGTGAGGACGAAGTAGACGGCCTTGGCGAGCTCCTTGGCGACAAGTGCGCGGGCAACAGCGGCCGGCTTCCGTCGCGCCGTGCTTCGATAGAAGGCTTGGATTTCCGGGAAGTACTGGATCGCCCGCACGGCCGCGTGATGGAAGGCGAGCTTGAGATACTTGTTGCCATCCTTCGACCGCTGCTGGCGGAGCTTCCCGCCGGAGTTCTTCGCCGCCGGCACCAGTCGGCAATAGGACACGAAGTCCTTCACGGTCGGGAAGCGGCGGATGTCGTCAATCTCGAGCAGGATCGTGAACGCGACGATCTTCCCGATGCCGGGGATGTAGAGGAGTCGCTGCGCGTCCGGCGTGGGGACCAGCCGCGGCGCGAGCTCCTGCTCGATCTGTTTGATGTGCGCCATGAGCAGCGAGCGCTGCTGCGCCAGCATGTCCACCCGCAGCTGGACGAGCGGCGGGAGCGCCCCAACGCTCGCCACGTTATACTGGGCGAGCAACCCCTCCACGATCAGCCGACACCGCACCTGCTGCGAGACCAAGCGCAGCCGCGCGCGCAACAGATCCCGCTCCTCCCGATGCGCCGCGCTGATCATGTGCCCTTCGGGAATGAGATCATTGCGGAGCAACTGGGCAAGCGTGTGGGCGTCCACCGCATCCGTCTTCACCTTCGCGTAGCTGATCGCCTTGATGTATTTGGAGTGCCCGAGCTTCAGGTCAACCCCGAGCGGAACGAGCAGATCCCGGAGCCAGTACCAGGTGGCGGTGGATTCCACGACCGCGCGG
>JBGTBX010000069.1:0-5501 GCA_041749115.1 Gemmatimonadaceae bacterium | reverse complement strand
TCACCAGCATCGATGAACTGCACACCAAGTTTGAAAAGGTCGAGAAGGCGTGCGGTGGCCACGCGATGAAACACGACGGCATGTGAGTGACGGCCGGATTGTCGTCCTCGAGGCGTCGGGAGAGCGGCGCGCCGTTGTCCTCTCGATCCATGGCCTGAACCAGCACGCAGACGCGCTGTCGTCACTCACTGGCGCGCTGCGTGCGCAGGGAGCGACGGTCGTCTCGCTGCGACTGCGTGGTCACACCCGCGCCACGGGAGCACCGTCCGCCGCCGACGCACTCCCGGCCTGGCGATCGGTACAGTGGACGGATTGGCAGGATGACTGGACAGCCGGCGCCCGCGTCGCAGCAGATCTTGCTCAGCAGGCCGGCGTGCCCCTCAACTTTCTCGGTTACAGCCTTGGCAGTTTAGTGCACGTGCACCAACTGGCAAACGCCGATGCGCACGTCCAGTTCAACGCACAGGTACTTCTGGCTCCCGCGCTCCGCGTGCAAACGTACGCGCACATTGTGAGATTGCTGCAGCCACTGGGCGCCGGGTTCCTCATTCCGACCTTTGTGCCCGAACCCATCCGATCGCATCCCAGCACCAGTGTTGCGGCGTACAGGGCCCTGTTTGATCTGCACGAACGACTGAACCACATCGCCAAACCCGATGCCCTGCGGATTCCGACGCTGGTTGCGATGGATCGTGCTGATGAAGTCGTGAGTGCATCCCGGATTGAACAATGGGCGGCGAAGCATGGATTGCTCTCGTCGTGGCAGTTTGAATGGCTCACGAAGGACCGGGAGACGGCCATCAGCCGACGAGCACACTACGTGACAGATCCGCAGGCGTTAGGCGTCAGAACTCACGAGCGCCTCACAAACAGGTTGTGCGGCGTGCTGGTCCCCGGTCCCATGAGCACAACCGCGCCTGCCGACCACGCTGGCTCATCCCCCACGACCCCGGGTCGGTGAAGTCGGGGATCCATCTGGATGCCGATGCTGTCGCGCGGTGCCAGTGGTGCGGAGACGATTCACTCTACCAGAGGTACCACGACACCGAGTGGGGACGACCCGTCGACGACGATACGCGGGTCTTTGAGAAATTGTGCCTCGAAGGATTTCAGGCCGGCTTAAGCTGGATCACAATTTTGCGGAAACGTGAAAACTTCCGCGCGGCGTTCGACGGCTTCGACATCGAGCGCGTGGCAGCGTTCAACGGCCGACGCGTGAATGCGCTGCTGAAGAACGCGGACATCGTGCGTCATCGTGGCAAGATCGAGTCCACGATCAACAACGCCAGGCGGGCAATTGAACTCATTGAGTCCCAAGGATCGCTCGCCGCATATATCTGGCGAGCCGAACCAACAGCCGCGTCACGACCTCGTCAATTGACATGGACAGTCCTGAAAGCGATCGGCAAAACCGATGAGTCCACTGCCTTGTCAAAGGACCTGAAGCGTCGTGGCTGGACCTTCGTCGGACCCACCACCGTCTACGCTGCGATGCAATCCCTCGGCGTCGTCAATGATCATGTCGAGGGATGTCACGTTCGCGCGGACTGTGACCGCGCGCGAAACCTCGCGAAGTCAGAGTCAGCGCGCCGGTGATCGACGCGACCATTGTGGCGGGTACACACGCCGGAGCGTTCGCAGCGCAGGTCTGAGCGTACGACTGCCTAACGTGGGCGGAAACGATCCAGCACGGACCGGAGATCAATCTGATACGCCCCGGCCGTTACGCCGAGGTGCCTGAAGAGGGTGTGCCTGGGCACCGCGTAGATCCAACGCAGCGGCGCCGCTGCCGGAGGCGTTCGTCTCTGCTGCAACCAGGCGGCGCTATCCGCGACAAACAGCCCGATCCCCTCATCCTGGGTTACGAGCTGTGACGCTGACCAGCTTAACGATCTGTCGTCGAGCTCGCGCACGGAGTACTGTCGCTCCGCCGGCGGTATGGTCGACCGCGCGCCGTAATGAATGAGCACCCACGCTCCGGCCGTCCGCTCGGGCAGCGCATCAAGATCGCGCCAATACGGGGCGAACAGCGAATCCAGAAGTGTGCGTCCCTCAAAGGCGGTGCGATATTCCGTGTAGCCGCCGTCGTACGTGCCTACTCTGTAGTCAACTTCGCTGCCCACCTCGCTGTTGGCGCGGAAAACTTCCAACCGGTTGGGGAGCGCTGCCCACGCCGCCGCGACGAGGCCTGCAGCGACAAACGTGCGTTGACGTGGACCCGCGCGCTCGGGATGATCGGTCACCCAGAGCCAATATGCGACAACCGGCAGGAGCATGACCGGTGCAAAGTGGTGCAATGCAACAAATGCGAGTGAGTAGAAGAGTGCGAAGTATCCGAGTGTGACCAGGCCAAGTGCCCGTACCACCGGGCCCAGCGTGCGGACCCGCAGCAGGACAATTGCGGGAACGATCCCCGACGGTACAATCAACCAGAGCCAGCGGCGCCAATCATCGAAGCGCAGGTACCGCAGGCGCGACGCCAGATTGTCTGCCCCTTCGGCCATGGGCCCAACACCGAACACCTTCATGCCTAACGCATAAAGCGCCGACACGGCAAAGGCGGCAATCGTCATTCCGACCGCGATGCGCCAGCGTGAACCATTACCGCGTGCCGTCACGAAGAGTGCTACCGCCAGCAAAGCACACAGCAGTGGGCCACTCGGACGTGTGAGGGTCAGCAGGACCGCACTTGTTATGGCCCACGCCGCCTCTCCAGCAAGGAGGAAATGACATGCGCTCAGCAGCAGGGCGAGCGCGAGGATGTCGATCGACGCCGGCGAAGCCAGATCCGTTGAATACGGATCGTACGAACTGTTGAGGCCGAGTGTGAGGCAGACACCGAGCGCGCCTGCCACGACGAGTGCAAACTCTGAAGTCGTCAGTCGGCGCGGTGATCGGGCTTCGATCAATCCGATCGTACCGAGCGCAACCAGCATTGAGTACATGACAAACGGCAATCGTGCCGACAGCTCAATGGTGCCGAGAAATGAAATCGCCCAGTGGACCGGATAGGCCACAGTGGCCATGCCGAGGCTGACGCCGGGCAGTTCACCGGTGGGGAGGCGCGCCAGAACGAAATGTGACAGGCTGCGTCCTGCCGTCAGCAGCTCAAGGCCATCCGGGTTGAAGTCCTCCCACGCCAGGCGCGGCAGCAGAAGTCCACAAAACAGCAGGTATGCCGACGCGAACACGATCCAACGCGGGCGGCTGGTGGTAAGCTGCGGCGCGTCAAGCTGCGCACGCGGTCGCACCAGAACCGCGATGAGAAATACAGCGAGCTGAAGAAAAATTGCCGCGAGGCGATAGGTGGCGGGATCCGCGTCGCTCAGCCCGCTCGCCAGAAATAACGCGTGTGCGGCAGGCTGCAGCACGAACGCCACCACCACGGTGCGAAGCGCGCGCACTCCCAGGCTGTCCTCCGGCCCCAGACGGGAGGCAATTGCCCACGACGGAGCCAGCCATGCGCCGAAAAGCAGGACCGTGGACCCCGACAAACCGATCACGGCAGCCACATAGACCGCTGCCATTCGCAGTGGCCGGTCTGGCAGAGGATAAATCTCCGCGATCGACGTCGCCCAAGTGGGCATCAGCAGCAGCAGGGCCGCGCCTGCGGTGAGTGCCGCCCCGACGATCGCGATCCTGTTCAGATTTGCGGGTTGAGCAAGCTTCGACATGGCCTCTTCTGGGCAGGTGCGGATGCGGCGTGCCAGGAGGCCCCGGCACCCTATTGGTTCAGGGCAATATTCACGCTTGAGCGTGTCTTCGCTTCATGCAAGTCCGGCGCCCAATAGTCGCCGCGGCATAGGGTGACGAAAAACGGGGGAGCACCTGAGTGCCCCCCCGTCGTTCGGACTACCGCAGAGTTTATGCGTTGCGGTCGATACAGGCCACGATCTTGTTCGAGTTGCTGGTCAACTCGTCCTGAGCGATCGGGAAGTTCATATCCGTGCCGTACTCACCGCCCTTGTAGTGAACGCCTACCGGGAAGACATCGCCCGGCGCCCGTCCGTACTGCCTCACGAGCCGGCGCAGATCACCCAACCGCTGTCCGCGGCTGAACGTCCAGAACGCCTTCTCCCGGAACTGGAGGCTCACGCGATCCGCAGTATTGCCCGGATCGACGAGTGCCGGCATCGCTGGCGGGGTCAGCTCACCAAGCTTCGGAGGAGCCGCGCGCAGCGCGTTCAGAATCCCCAACCAGCGAGTGATGTCCGCTGGCGTGTTTAACGCAAGCGCAGCTTCGGCGGCCACCATCTGTGCATCGACGTAATTCACGACATCGACCGGCGTGAGCTGGCCCCACATGACCGTTGTACGTACACGGGTCTGCCCATCCTGGCCGTCCACGCCAGATCGGACGACGGCATTGATACGCCGGTCTCCGGAACTTACAAAGGGCAGCGCGTTCTTGACGAAAATGCTGCGATCATTGCCTTCGAGGCTGTCGCCGATGGAGTAGCGGCGTGACGAAAGGCCTTGTCCCCAGAGCGTGTTGGTGCCGCCCGTGAGAGAGAAGACGTGCTGGTACACGAACGTCGTCGGAATGCCGGTGACGAGCGCTGCGGCAGCCTGATACTGATTCAGAGCCATCAGGGTCCGGGCCTTCACGATGCGGGACGCGCGGCCCACCGCAACACTCTTCGCATCGGTGCCGTTCGCAAAAGCGATCGCGCTGTCGAGTGAGGCCGCGGCACGCGTGAAGACCTGCGCGTTGGTCAATGGAGCACCATCCACGAACTCGCCGTTCACCTGATCGCTCAACGGAATTCCGTTGCAGAAGTCAAGGGCCAACTGCATCTCGGCAAATCCTTTCGCCAGATACATCTCCGCAATAACGCCGCGCTGGGTTGGTGCAAATTCGTTCAGCGCGGTAATCGCCTGTGCCGAGTAGGTACGAGCCCGATAGGCGCGGTACGCCATCGCGCGCACTTGGCTGTTGTTCACCTGAACACGACGTTGATCCGTTTCATCATTCTGTGGGAACGTTGAGCTGGTGGACCATTCGTCGGTCAGGAGACCTCCGAACAACCACATGCTCTCCGAACCGCCGGTAATGTTGCGGAACGCGGAGTTGGCACCGTTTGCCAGACCGAGCGCCGCCTCCGACCCGATGATGATGCCTGGTGGAATAATGTCAGGGTCTTCGACTTCGAGCAGAGAGTCCGTCACGCTACATGCCGTCGCCATCAGCGCGATGGCAACTGCGGTACTCACTCCCTTCACTCGGCGTGCACCCATTTGGAATATTTTTCTCATAGGTTGGCCTAGTATCCGATGTTAAATCGCAGGATGAAGAACGATGGCGGTGCGATCGTCTGGAAATCGTTTGGTGCGTCCGATCCGCCGGTTGCATTAAAGGCGGTTTCGGGATCTGTACCGAGGTACTCAGACCACAGCGCCAGGTTGCGTCCTGCGAGCGAGACAGACAGGGACCGCGCACGTGCAAGCTTGGTCGCCAGCGATGGTGCGAAGGTGTACGTTGCCGACGCCTCGCGCAGACG
>JBGTBX010000068.1:0-36301 GCA_041749115.1 Gemmatimonadaceae bacterium | reverse complement strand
AGTCATGCCGCAACGCGCCGACAAGAACATCGACGACTTGCTCGAAGAGCTCAACGGAAGTTTCCACCGATTGCGACAGCGCAGCATCGACGAGGAGTTGTTCGAGGTGATCTCGGGCGTCGAGGCACTCTCAAAAGGAAGCGCACCCAAGACCACGGACACACGCAGGGGCGGCACGTCATGACGCTGAAAATTGATCCCGGTGATTTCTGTGTTCCCGAGGGCACGAGGGTCGACCTTGCGAAGTGGCCGACGCACGTGAAACGCGCTTACAAGTCGAAGAAGAAATACCACAAACTTCTCGACGAGCAGGTGGACGAGCTGGCGTCCCTGCAGCGGCTTCACTACGCATCGAACGGTTATGCCGTGCTGGTGATTTTTCAGGGAATGGACGCTGCCGGCAAAGACGGCGCGATTCGGCACGTCATGTCAGGCGTCAATCCGCAGGGCTGCCAGGTATTCAGCTTCAAGCAGCCGAGCGCCGAGGAGCTCGAGCACGATTTTCTCTGGCGAACCACTTGTCGTCTGCCGGAGCGCGGACGAATCGGCATCTTCAATCGTTCCTACTACGAGGAGGTGCTCATCGTGCGCGTGCATCCGGAGCTTCTTGCTCGTCAAGGACTTCCGGATGAGTTGCTGAACGAAAACACCATTTGGATGGAGCGGTTCCGGTCGATCGTGGAGCTGGAAAACCATTTGTACCGCAACGGCACGCGGATTATCAAGATCTTCCTTCACGAGTCGAAGGACACCCAACGAAAACGTTTCATAAAGCGTATCGATGATCCGGACAAGAACTGGAAGCTCAGCGTCGCCGACGTCGAAGAGAGAAGACTGTGGCCAGCCTACATGCAGGCTTACGAAGCGTGCTTCAGTAAGACGAGCACGGGAATCGCACCATGGTTTATCGTCCCCGCCGACGACAAAAAGAACACGCGACTGATCATTTCCACAATCATCCTGGACGTATTCAACGGGCTGGAGATGGCGTATCCAAAGCCCGCTTCGAAGCGCCGCCGGGAACTGCAATCGATACGCAAGGAGCTCCAGAAGTGAACCCTCGTCGCGACGCGGCGGAGCAGGAGAGCGCGGCATGAACGCGACACAGCGGCGTCACGACTGGATGCAAGCGCTACCGACGAGCGGCGCACATGGTCGGCGCCGTATCGGTTCGACGCGAGGGCTCCCGTGACGCGCGTCCTCATCCTGAACACCGGATCGAGCAGCGTGAAGTGGACGGTGTTTGCAGCCGACCAGACGGTCATCGCCGGCGGGAGTGAACCGTGGGCGTCGGAGGACAGCGCTGCCCGCGCGCGTCAGCTCCATGCGGCGCTCGCGCGGGCGCCCACGTTCGACGCCGCGGGCCACCGCGTCGTGCACGGGGGCACACGTTTCCGGGAGGCCGTCTTAATCAACCGGGACGTTCGTGACGCGCTGGAAGCACTTTCTGATCTTGACCCAGAGCACATGCATGCCGCGCTCGAGGGCATCGACGCCGTCAGCGCCGCTTTCCCTACAGTTCCGCAAGTCGCGGCGTTTGACACCGCGTTTCACGCAACCATGCCCGAGGCGGCAGCAGGTTACGGTCTGCCCTTTGAATGGACGGAGCGGTGGGGCCTTCGTCGCTTCGGCTTCCACGGTCTCAGCGTTGCTTACGCCGTCGAACGAGCGAACGACCTTCTCGGCTCTCCTCCCTCGCGGCTTATCGTCTGCCATCTCGGCGGCGGCTGTTCAATCACGGCGGTCCAGGGTGGTCGGTCGCTCGACACCACAATGGGGTTCTCACCGCTCGATGGCCTGATGATGGCCACGCGCTCCGGCTCTGTCGATCCAGGGGTTCTGCTTTACCTCCAGCAACACTGCGACGTGGGTGTCGACGAGCTCCGCGAGACGCTCACGAAGCGCTCCGGACTTCTCGGCGTGTCCGGCGTTTCCGGAGACCTGAGGGAAGTTCTCGAGGCCGCGGACAACGGCTCGGTACGCGCGCTACTCGCATACGAGCGCTTCGTGCTTTCCATTCGTCGAGCCTTGGGCGCCATGGCGGGCGTACTCGGGGGTGTCGATACCGTGGTGTTCACCGGGGGCATCGGCGAGAACAGTACGCGGGTTCGCCGGGATGCGACGATCGCACTCCGGTTTGCGGGGCTCGAACTCGCCGAGGATGCGAACGCGCCGAGCAACGAGGACCGAGACATCGCCGCACCGGGCTCTCGCGTTCACGTCCTGGTTGTGCGAGCACGAGAGGATCTCGCCATTCTTAAAGATGTGCTTCGCTTCTGCCACGCCGACCTCTCGTCCAGCGACACGAAGGTGGACAGGAAGGGCGTTCCCAACCCGTTTGCGACGCACGCGGCCGTGGGTGCGCGCGATGTGCCCGACCTTCGGGCGCCGATCGCTCGGTGGGAAAGTGAAGGCGGCGCTCCGCGCCCCTATCAGCCGAGCACGATCGAGGTTGAACCAGTGAAGAGGCTCATCGTCTTCGACCTGGACGGCACGCTTGCGGAAAGCAAAGCATCTCTCGACGCCGAGATAGCTGCCCTGCTCAATGCTCTGCTGCGCGTCGTAAAGGTGGCCGTCATATCGGGCGGGGGCTGGCCACAGTTCGAGGCACAGCTGCTTTCCCAGTTGCCGCACGACGAAGGTCTGAGGGATCTGTCGCTTCTTCCTACGTGTGGAACGCAGTTCTTCCAGTACGCCGCGGGCTGGACATTGCTTTACGCGGAAAACTTCTCCAATCAGGAGAAGGAGCAAATTGTCATTGCGCTGAACGAAGCGATCGAGTCGTCAGATTTTCAGATCGAAACCACGTGGGGCGAGCAGATCGAAGATCGCGGAAGTCAGATCACGTTTTCTGCGCTGGGGCAGCAGGCTCCCATCGAAGAAAAGGAAAAATGGGATCCTGACTTCGCCAAGCGGAAGAAGATGCAGGCCCGCCTCGAGCAGCTCATCCCAGGATTTTCTGTGCGTTTGGGTGGCACCACCTCTGTGGATGTCACCAAGCTCGGAATCGATAAGGGCTACGGCATGCGAAAGCTCCGAGACACTCTTGGAATCGGGCTCCATGAAATGCTTTTCATCGGCGATGCGCTGTTCCCTGGTGGGAACGACTATCCGGCGAAGGAAGCAGGAGTCGAGGCGATCCAGGTCAGGGATCCGAACGAGACGAAGCGAGTGATTGAAACGATCCTCGCATGCCTGATCCGGGGCCGAGGCACAGGGCTGCGCGGGAGCGAAACGCGATGACCGGCTTTCAGCTGCAGCGCCTTGGGCAAATCATGGAACCGGAGCCGGGTAATCCGTTTGAGATGGAGGGCGTCCTCAACCCGGCAGCTGTTCGTGGCCCGGATGGCCAGCTTTATCTCTTCCCGCGGATTGTCGCGCGCGGCAACTATTCGCGAATCGGCATCGTCCGCGTGCTGTTCAATAAAGCCGGTGACCCTGCGGGGGTCGAGAGGCTCGGCATTGCTCTTGAGCCTGAGGCTGATTACGAGCTGCGAGCAGACGGTCGCGGCGGTTGTGAGGATCCGCGCATCACCTTTGTAGAACAGCTGCGGCTATATGTAATGACCTATACGGCCTTCTCGCCCATCGGTCCACGGATTGCCCTCGCCGTGTCGGAAGATCTGTTTCACTGGAAGCGACTCGGTCTCGCGACCTTTGCTCCGTATCGCGGCATCGATTTCGTAAACGTGGACAACAAGGACGCGAGCATCTTCCCGATCGCCATTCCAAATCACGCCGGGAAGATGGAGCTGGCGATCGTACATCGGCCCCTCTTTCCCGGCACGCATCCCGAAGAAACCGCCTGCCAGAATCCGTCTCGTCTGGTCGACCTCGATCACGAGAGCATCTGGATCTCCTATTGTCCGATGGCCGTGGATGATCTGGAACCGCATAACTTTGGGCTGTTTAATTCACATCACCGGCTTGCCACCCCTGTATCCCCGTGGGAGATGCTGAAGATCGGCGGTGGCACTCCGCCAGTCCTCACTCGCCATGGCTGGCTGATTGTCTACCACGGAGTGAGAGAGGCGCTGCCAGCGCCCGGAAGCGACGAGCGCTCCCTGTGCTACTCGGCAGGTGTGATGGTGCTCTCGAAGGAACATCCGCGCGTGCTCCTATATCGCTCAGAGGAGCCAGTGTTGACGCCGTTGTTGCCGCAAGAGCGCCGCGGAGCAGTCTCAAACGTCGTCTTCCCGACAGGCGCCGACCAGCGACTCGATCTCGGTTCGCCGGACCGCATCGATATCTACTACGGGATGGCGGACAATCGGATCGGCGCGGCGCGACTTGACGTGCCCGAACGCCTGCCGTCAGGTGCACCAGCCGATCGCACTGACACCCAGCGACGGTCGCTTTTCGTGGGGGGATCCCCATGAGCTACGATCCCCGTCGCCAGCGGCTCGATTTTATAGACAGTCAACCGCGACCTCGAAACCACGGCCGTCTTGAGCGTGACCGAGCACTTGCCACCGGAGAACTTTCACTATGAACAAGAACACACCGCACCAACATGGCCACAAGGCCGATGCCGACTCCGACGACGGCTCGCATAAGGGGCACGAAAAGGCTTCGGCGGATCACAGTGGCCACGACCAACACGAGGGCCACAGTCCGAAGATGTTTCGCGACAAGTTCTGGCTCTCGCTCGCCCTGACAGTTCCGGTGGTTTTCTGGTCGGCGCACATCCAGGAGCTTTTGGGATACCGCGCGCCGGTCTTCACCGGATCAGAATGGATTCCTCCTGTGTTGGGAACGGCCGTGTTCCTCTACGGTGGTTTGGTTTTTCTGCAGGGTGCGTGGCGGGAACTCCGGGCACGCCTGCCTGGGATGATGACGCTTATCTCCCTTGCGATTGCCGTGGCGTTTGTCTTTTCGTGGGTGGTCCAAAGTGGGCTGCTCGCCGCGGACGCCCTGTGGTGGGAGCTAGCGACCCTCGTCACCATCATGCTGCTCAGGCCACTGGATCGAAATGCGCTCGATCATGCAGGCCCAGGGCGCCCTTCAGGAGTTGGCGAAGCTTCTCCCGGACACCGCGACACGCGTTACGGGCGAGGCCGAGGAAGTAGTTCCCGTGAGTGATCTCAAGAGTGGGGACCTCATATTAGTCCGTCCCGGCGAGCGCGTTCCGGCTGATGGGGTAGTGCGGAAAGGGGAGAGCGATCTCAACGAGTCGATGATCACGGGAGAATCCAACCCGGTGAAGAAGACGGAAGGCGCCGAGGTGATCGCAGCGACCATCAACGGCCAGGGATCATTGCGAGTTGAGGTCACAGGCACGGGAGAGAAGACTAAGCTGTCAGGGATCATGCGACTGGTGGCGGACGCGCAGAAGTCCAAGTCGAGAGCGCAACATCTCGCCGACCGCGCGGCGCAGGCGCTGACCGCGGTTGCCATCGTGTCTGGCATTCTCACGCTCATCGTCTGGCAGTTGCTGGGCGCGGACATCGATTTCTCCATCGTTCGGGTCGTGACGGTGCTGGTAATCGCGTGTCCGCATGCGCTCGGGCTTGCCGTGCCTTTGGTCGTCGCCATCTCGACCACGATGGGCGCGCGGAACGGTCTCCTGGTACGCGATCGGAGGGGCCTGGAGGAAGCGCGGAACCTGAACACGGTGATCTTCGACAAAACGGGAACACTTACTCTTGGAGAGTTCCGCGTTGTGGAGATGACCGTCGCAGACGGTTCTTCGGAAGAGGACGCGCTGCAAATCGCGGCGGGGGTGGAGTCGGAGTCCGAGCACCCGATCGCCCGGGGGATCGTGAAGACAGCGGAGGACCGCAACCTCAGCGTGCCGACGGCGGACGGATTCCGCGCGCTCACCGGCAAAGGGGTCGCCGCGACGGTCAACGGGAC
This sequence comes from Gemmatimonadaceae bacterium, assembly GCA_041749115.1. Taxonomy (GTDB): domain Bacteria; phylum Gemmatimonadota; class Gemmatimonadetes; order Gemmatimonadales; family Gemmatimonadaceae; genus JBGTBX01. The sequence goes on along the minus strand of JBGTBX010000068.1, from coordinate 30,445 downwards.
AGAGTATCATCTCGGCGGACCGGCGCTGCTGAAAGCAGAGAGCGTAGAAGTGTCGCAGCCGCTGCAGAACGCCGCCGAGGCAGCAGCCAGCCGAGGGCAGGCCGCCATCTATTTGATCCATGAAGGCAAGGCGATCGCAGTCTTCGCTGTGGCCGACGCAATTCGGGAAGAAGCTCGCGAAGCGATCAACGCCCTGCACGAGCGCGGTCTCGATGTTGCAATGCTCACCGGCGACGCGCAGGCGGTGGCAGACGCAGTCGCGAAGGAATTGGGGATCGACACGGTTTTTGCCCAGGTGCTCCCGGAGGACAAGGCGTCCAAAGTGAGAGAGCTCCAGGCGCAGGGGAAGAAGGTGGCGATGGTGGGGGACGGCGTGAACGATGCGCCGGCTCTCGCTACAGCCGACATCGGGATTGCGATTGGCGCGGGGACCGACGTGGCAGTCGAAGCGGGACACATCGTGCTTGTTCGCTCCGATCCGCGGGACATCCCCAGGATTATCACGCTGTCGGCGGCTACTTATCGCAAGATGGTCCAGAATCTGTGGTGGGCGGCGGGATACAACATCATCGCCATTCCTCTCGCCGCCGGGGTGCTCTCCGCGTGGGGTATACTTCTGACCCCAGCGGTCGGTGCGGTCCTTATGTCGGCGAGCACTGTTGTGGTTGCGATCAACGCCCAGCTATTGAAGCGGGTAAAGCTGTGATGAGCCGGCAAATCCGGTCGTAAGAGCCTGCGACTAGGTCTTCTCCCTGGTCGCTTCCACGCTCCGCATTGTTAATCCGTGCAGCTGCGCAACGACCTCCCACGCAGCGATTTCCGCTTCGCCGGGACGCATTCCCTTCGACACGTACGCGGCGCTGATCTCTGCCACCTGCTCCGTGTACCGGTCTGCCAACACGGGATCAACACTCCGCGCCCACACCGCCGCTTCCCACAAACGCTCCGCCGAGCGGCCGCCCGGCCTGTCAGGATTCCGCGTCTCTGCCAGATGCCGATGACCTTCCGGCGTCGGCCCGCCCATCTGTTCACCGGAATTCTGGCGGCGGAGTCGCCCCTCACCAGGATGAGTACGCGCCTCTTCATACCGCCGCACCTTGGCCGCCAGCTCTGCAAGAAACGACTCTGCCTCTTCTGCTCCGAGCGTTTTCACGAGACTTGGGACCAGTCCCTTGAGCAGTACGAGCCGTTCTCCTGGGCGCAGATTAAGCACGTCGTGGAGGACGGTTCGAATGCGCTCATGATCAAGCCATTGGTAGAACGGACTCGTGGTTGGATCCATAAACTTTCCCCAGTTGGGAGGCATGCCTGCGTTAATCCGCAGCAACGCTACATCGCGACGGATACGTTTTTGGACTAAATGGCGTGAGTGCGCCTTTCGGATTCCACTCATCAGCATCACTAGGAAATGCGGGCTCTCGGGAACCAGAATCGCCGACTGAGCTGACTATGTATCCCCACGTCGCCAGTTGTAGTAGCGTTGAGACTATGCACACCAACGAGAGTTCCGAATCTGACGGATACTGGTGGACGCTGCTTCCCGCGTTCGCGCTGTTCTCATTCCTGTTGCATTTCGTTTGGGAAATGCTGCAGATTCCGCTCTATGCGGGTTTGGCCGAGGCAAGGCATTTGGACGCCACACTGCTGTGCCTGCAAGCTACATTTGGCGATGTGGTTATCGCGTTGTGCGCCTATATTGTGGTCGCCGCCAGCGCGCGGGCGTGGCATTGGCGACCGACATCCGCACGCATGGCGACGTATCTCATCGTCGGACTTGTCATCACCGTGGTGATGGAGATGCTCAACGTCCATGTATGGAAGCGCTGGTCATTCGGCCCCGCCATGCCGATGGTGTTTGGTATGAGTGTAAGTCCTTTGCTTCAGTGGATCATTATTCCGCCGCTCGCACTCTGGTTAACACGACGGCACGTGAGAGGCGCGCGAACGTAGCTGGCAGACGCGAGTACTGCCAGCGCTCGCGGAGTCTCCCCAACAGCGACTGTGGGGTCCGCCGAAAGTGGACCCTGATCTCCGTCATCGCGTCAGCGCCCTCCACGAACTGCGCATCCGCCGTCGCTTCCCGCATGCGACCGCGGAACTCCGCGTCGGACAACGGGGTCCGTCTGATGCCGATCACCTCGCACCGGCTGCCCAAGACATCTTCACGTAGTGACCGGCGCCGTCCGGCCCCACGTAGGTAACGCACGGACCGGAATCGGTCTTCGCGGTGATGGACTCGAGCACCGGACGCAAGAAGGTCATACGCGGCACGCGTGCCGCCAGGCATGAGAGACGGGCCGTAGCGTGCCCCTTCTTCGCCGCCGGAGACCCCCATCCCGACAAAGCTGAACCCCTTCTCTCGCGCAGCGGCCTCCCGCCGTTGCGTGTCACGGAAGAACGAATTGCCGCCGTCAATCACCACGTCGCCGCTTGAAAGCAACGGCATCAGCCGTTCAAGCATCTCGTCCACCGGCTTGCCCGCTTTAACCATCAGCAGCATCCGTCGTGGCCGCGCGAGCGCGCCCACAAACTCTTCAAGCGTACGTGTGCCGACCCACTGCCGATCCTCGCCGTTGCTGTCGATGAATCGTTGCACCTTGCCGTCGGTGTGGGTCCACAGCGCCACACGGTAACCGTGGTCCTCGAGATTGAGCGCGAGGTTGTCGCCCATAACGCCGAGGCCGAGGAGGCCGAACGGCGCGTTCGCTGGTGTCGTGTCCTGACCTGCCATACTCGCACTCCAACTGTTTGTGAAATTGGCGCTGATTATTAACGCTCCAACTGGTGGCTGCTGACGGTGCCGCAACAAGAGCCCATCTTATCCACGACGGGCAAACTCGTCGCGTGGTGTTTGTGGAGTTTCTGTCGAGCCTTGTCCACTGTTTCATCGGCGTCACAGCAGGCCGATACGGGCTGCATGATCTGGTCGACCCGCACGTCGGACGCCAGTTGATCGTCGGCCGCCACACCACAACACACGTCGCGTTCGGTGACGACCCCAACCACTTTCATCTGTTCGGTATCCTCCACCACCGGTGCGCAACCGCAGCCGGAGTCGCGCATTGCGCGAGCGGCGTGTGCGGCGGTATCACTGGGCGTGCAGCACGACGCCGCATCGATTGGTTTCATCACATCGCTGCAACAAGTCATGATCTGGGGCTCCATAAAATGTGAAATCTGATCGTATGCGCAGACGGTCGTTACCGACTACTGTCTTTCTTCGATTCGTCTTTCTTCATCTTGTTCATCATCATCTTTTCTTTTTCCGCGCCATCCTTCATCTCCTTCATCATCTTGCGCGCGAAAGTCAGGTGGTCACGCTGCTGAGCGGTGAGCACTTGCCATGCGTCTGTGTCCGCGCGCGCCATGCCGGTGTGCGCCTGGACCATATGGTTCGCCGCGTCCTGCAACGACGCTTCGTACTTTTTGAGATCCGGAGACGTGACGTCCAGCTGTTTCTCGGCGGCTTTCATCGCTTGCATGCCCTTCATCATTTCTTGCTGCATTCCGGACTGCGCGGTTTTCTCAATCGCCGTAATCTTTTGCACCTGGTCGACGGTCAGCTCCAGCGACTCCCTCATCTTGAGGATCATGGCGGGACCTGCGTCCATCCCCATCATGTTGCCTCCCATCATGCCGCCGCCCATCATCGCCATCATGTCGTGGTTGGTGGCCGGTTTTGCTTCCTGCGCTAACGCTGGCGTGGCCGCCAAAGTAGCTGCCATCGCGATCATGCTCATTGTATTCATGGTTCTCATGTTGTTCTCCAGTGTGTTGGTATTTAGTTGCACCGCGACGCCGGCAGTTCAGCCGAACAGTCGCCGACGATAGAAATCAGTGCCTTTCGCACACGTCGGAATGCGCGTGTCGTCTTAAGCCAGAAGTCTCCAGAAATCAGAGGAGAAGCGTCGAAAATTTGCCTGGGTCCGCCGTCACTCTTAGAGTTGTCAGATACTCGACTAAGTGCTATTCCCAAATAGGGTGAATTTGAGGCAAGGCCGAACGACCGAAATGCGTTGAGCGAATGACGAGCTGACCGTTGCCATCGCTCGCGGCCGCTGAACCGCGCACGCCGAGGCTACTGCCGGTGTAGCTTGTTCTCGTGATACCAGCCTGGCGCATCCTCCATGAGCGCCGCAATCATCGTCGGCAGCGTCTCGCGCAGCGATCGGCTCGGCACCCATTCCAACAGCGTTTGCGCCCGTGTGATGTCGATTGCATAGTGGTCGTTCGCGCGGTCGATCATCCATGGCTTGATGAAGCTCTCTTCGACCGAGACGTGGTCAAGCCCATCGCCTCGAGCCATTTCCCGTGATACTGTAGGATCCGAGTTCCGGGAAGGACTGCTGGCGTGGCTCCGAACCGCTTGCGTCAGATCCGGAACGCTTTCGGAGGAGGATCTTAGGTCTAATGTCGATTACGGACGACCCCGCAGAAGTGATTCGAATCGTCGCGGACTGCCACGCGACGCTTTATCGAACGCTCGGGATCGAAACATGACCGATGATGGACAGTCGTTAGGGCGTGCAGCGCCCAGCCACACGGAATGCTTTCCAGACGTGCCACCACCTTAATGAGGTTCAGATAAATGAAACCACACCATGTTCCGATCGTTCTTGCGGCCGCTGCGTTGATGGCGTGCGCGGCCCCCGTGACCAACGCGCCGAGTCACGACGAGGCGCTGATCCATGCAGTCCTGGAGGATGTGAGGGTGGGGTGGCAGAATGGAGACGGCACCCCGTTCCAAGCACACTTCCTCGATTGGGAGGGTGCGCGCTACTTCGAGGGGGGTGGCGAGAACGTGGGCCTGCAAGACCTCGTCACGAATCATGTCGAGCCGGAGGCCAAACTTGGGCTCCAGCTGAACTACTCGAACATCCAGACTCACTTCGAGGACGCCTTCGCCTGGGCCGTTGTGGACACCGAGATACAGCTTACTACAAAGGATGGGCGCGCCATTCACAACAAAGGTCACGCTACCTACTTGTTCCGGTGGATCGATGGTGCGTGGAAAATTGTACACACGCAGTCGGGGAGTTCACCGGTGCGGAGCCCAGCTCCGGGATCGCCGTGAGGCAATCACGGGAACAAGGAAGGTGCGGTTCGCGCCGCGCTACGACAGCGCATTCGGCGTGCGTGGCACATTGACGGCACCTTTTCAGCGGTTACAATTTTACGGACCGTAAAGTCCGCGCATTCGCGCGCACTCCAGGTCAACCGGTCCACCGACGCGAGGGTGCAGGAATGGGAGTTGTCTCTGGCAAAGTCCGCGTGGCTTCGTGGCATCGCTGGTTGGGCCTGGGCCTGACAATACCGCTCGCCGGATGGGTGATTTCGGCGGCGATCATGATGGTGGTCACGGTCAATGCCCCGAACGGGTTAGCGGGCGTGTACACGCTGAATCCGTACAATTCCGTTGACGCGCGCCTGGACCAGGCCGTCGTGACACCGACGGCACTCCTGGAAACGTTGGCGTCAACCCATGGCATTAAACGGCTGTATTGGGTGCGTTTGCAATCGCGCGGACCGCACTTGTGGTACGTAGTTAAGCCGACGCCGTTCGCACTTGCGATGGTGTTTGACGCCCGAACCGGGGCGAGACTTGACCCGTTGCCGGATTCTCTGCTGGCTGTGGTTGCCAACGAGGCGCTCGTCGGCGGCAGCGTGGGCACGCTGGAATCGGCGACTGAATACAATCGGTATTATGAAGTGGACCGCGTGCCGGTGGTTCGTGCGCACCTGGTCGGTACGCAGCCCGCGACTCTTATTCTGTCGCGTGACGAAGGGCGCACACTCCGAAGATTGAACAGCGATTCGGAACGTTTCAACTGGTGGTACCGTGCGTTTCATGTAAATCAGTTCTCGGATCACCAGCTCTTCTGGACCTCGCTGTTGTTCGCCTGTGCCGTAGGCGTGATTGCTTTGGCGGTGCTGGGGTACCTGATGTTCTGGTGGCGGCGGCGCCCCGATCGTACGTCACAGGCACCCACGACCGGCGGCTTTCTCCCACATCGGCGTATTCGCAATTGGCACCGGAAACTCGGCGCGCTGGCCGGAGGTGTTCTGGCGGTCGAGCTGCTGGTTGGGGTTTACCTCTGGACAAGCCTTGGCCCGCTTGAAGATCCGTTCCGCGGCAAGGCAAGTTTCAGTACAAACTGGCAGGCGGGTTTCACGACCGCAGACACGCTCGCCGATGCGGGCACGGTCATGGCGCTGGTTGCGGCAGGCCTTCCGGCCGGCGACCGACCGGTGCAGGCGATCGAGTGGCGGCGCCTGGGCGAACAGGACGCGTGGGCAGTGACGACCAGAATGGACGAAGCGCCACAGGTTTTTTCGGCCACTACCGGTGAACCAATTAGCGCCATTAGCCCGTCGGCTGCTGGCGAAATCGCCAGACACGAAGTGCTGGGCAACCCGTCATTTATCTACGGCGGAACCGCACCGCAGTTGTGGATGGACCTGAACCGTCCGCTGCCCACGTACAAATTCCGGTTTGCCGATGCGTGGAACTCCGACGTGTATGTGGCCCAGAGTACGGGTCAGATTATTCAACGCCGCCCGCTGTTCTGGAGGGTTTTTGGTCCGTTTCTTTCCGTCCACACCTTTGCGTTTACCGGCAACAAGCCGGTCGACGTCACCCTGCTGGTCCTGTTTCAATTGTCGATCCTCGCCATGGTCGCCACCGGGTGGCGATTGCAGTTTCCCGGTCCTCGACCGTCAAACAGCCGTGCCGCGAGTGATTCCACCGATGCCATCGGAGACGGTGCATGACAAATAAGCTGTCACACGCGCGGAGTGATGTGCGAGCGCTGGTCGTGGGGCTCACATTTGCCATCGCCGTGCTGGCCTGGTTTTCGTGGAATTCGTGGAGAAATCTCGAACGGGACAAGGTCATAGCCCCCACCGCTCCGACCGAATCGCACGGCCACTGAGGCGCGGGGGAGCGTCCGTCAGGGGCGCCTGCCTTTACACAGCGTAAAAAGGATGGCATCGTTCTTTGTGCGAGTCCACCTGCCCCAGCAACCCACACCGACCTGCAGAGGGGTCCACTTTCCATGACCTATAATCTCTCCCGCGCGCAGCCCGTCATCATGCTGGCACGAGTCGCCGCCATCGTGGCGTTCGTCGCCGTCGTGACGGTTGCCAATGCGCACGACTTCTGGATCATTCCGAGCATGTTCTCCGCGGGTCCAAACGCCACGCTCGAACTGAATGGTCGCCAGGGTGGCGGCAAGTTTCCTGAGGGCACCGCCGTGCCCGCAGATCGGGTCACTGACGCCAGAGTCATTGGAGCATCCAGCACAAGCACGATTTCCGAGATGGCTGTGGTCGGAACTTCCCTGCGACTTACACACAAACCGACCAGCGACGGCCAATACCTCATCGTAGTCGGACTCGCTTCGCGCGTTAATCGGCAAACGCCGGCCGGTATCATTCGTTTCCTAAAAGCAGAGGGCGGCGAAGCCGAAGCGTTGCGACTGGAACGCGAGAATCCATTCGCCGGACTCGACAGCGTCATTTTTACATCGGCATCGTACGCGGCAACGGTAGCACAGGTCGGCAACGGCGGCGCCCGCGCCTTTGGAAAGACCGCGGGTCTCGCCCTTGAATTTGTGGCGCAGAATGATCCGTCGCGTGTTCGTGTCGGAGACACGCTTCACATAAAGCTACTGGGCCATGGTGCACCTCTCGCAAACCTCGGTCTGGAGCTGGCATCAGGTCTCGATGTCGACGCAGGGTCGACGGAAAACGTCGAGCGCCTCACCTACTTCACAGACTCGAAAGGTATAGCGCATCTGCCACTCACGAAGGCCGGACCGGTCATGTTGCGATCAGCGTGGGCGAGTCATCGGGTTGGTGGCGCGCCAAACGAATGGGATGTATCGCGCACCACGTACGTGTTCAATGTGGGCGCCGGTCGCTGAGCCCCATAGACTTTGGCGCGTGTTGCCGAGGCTGCGTCGGGCAGACCCTCACACAGGTACGGGACTTTGCTGACCAGCTGCAGGGACATACGCGCATACTTTAGTGGTGCCATGCCCATGCATCTTCGATTTTTCGGCGCGCTCGCGATGGTTTCCCTGCTGCTGCCTTCAATTCAGGCAGCTGGGATCGCGTGCGCCCCTCAGCACGGCATGGAGCAACACGTTTCGTCCCAAAGCGATCAAGCTGCCGCGTCGTCTTCCATGAACATGGACGCGATGGACGCGAAAATGGCTGTTGCACAGCGACCGTCGCCCTCCGATGCGGGCGGCGACGGCGAGAACGACCCGTGCGATGGACAACAAGCACCGGGATCTTGCGCTACCATGACCGCATGCCACGCGATTGTAGCATTGAACACTGAACGCTTCGACAGTTCAATGATTAGGATGGCTGGTTTGCGATTTGCAGAACCCGTTCCGTTGCAGGACGGCGTACGACTGGCACCGCAGCCGCCACCGCCCAGGGTATAGCCTCACCCGATTAACGGCACACTCCCCGCCAACCCGGCGGTAGCGGAGTGAAGGGTCACGCCTTCATGCGTGACCTCCACGCGTGCTCAGCACGCCGCATTCGAGGCAACACCCCTCATGAGTCTTCATTCGTCCGATCGCGCTCTGGCGCGGACTCTCTGGCGTACTTCAAAGTACGGCGTGGTCTGCACAGCGCTGCTTATCGCCTGGATCTGCACACCAGTCGCAGCCCGATCGCAACAGCCTGACCTCTCGCCCGGCCGGCCCCTTCTGCTGACGGAGGTGTACGGGGAACTGCGCTCCAACAGCCCGCAGGTGCTGGCGGCCCAGGCTCTGGCGCGCGCCGCTGATGCGCGGATACCGGGCGCCACGCGTCCCCCCGACCCGCAGCTGCAACTCGGCTTTATGAATCGTGAGCTCCCCGGGTTGGCGCCGATGGCGACCCTGGGAATGACACAGTTGCAGGTCATGCAGATGATCCCGTTAGGCGGCAAGCTCACCGCGGCTGGAGATGTCGCACGCGGTCAGGCATCCGTCGCGGATGCGCGCGCAGACGATGTGCTCCGTGAACAGCTGAATAAGTCCGCGATGATCTTCTACGACTTGTTTGCGATCGAGCGCACGCTTGAGGTGACACGGGAAACGTTGCGACTGCTTGGCGACATCGCCCTGACGGCGGAATCGATGTACCGCGTGGGCGACGGTCGTCAGTCGGATGTATTGCGGGCCCAGGTCGCGATCGCCCGGATGGTGGAAGACACGTTGAGCATGCAGGCCATGTACGAATCGATGGTGGCCAAACTTGGTGCGCTGCTGAATCGATCAGGCACCGTGGTGTTCGGCACACCGCTACTCCCTGCGTTCCCTGATTCCGTTCCGGACAGGACCTGGCTCGATTCCATTGCCCGCGTCGACCGCCCGATGGTCCGAGCCGAAATGAGCGCCGTCCGCGCCTCGGAGGCAGCTGAACGTTTGGCTCGCAAGGACATCATCCCCGATCTCGCGGTTGGGCTGCAATACGGGCAACGCGGCGCAACGGGCGGCACCGATCGCATGGGCAGCCTTATGCTGGGCATGTCGATCCCGATATTTGCACGCTCCCGCCAATACAAAATGCGAGACGAAGCCAGTGCCATGCGACTGATGGCCGAAGGCGAACTCGCCGCCGTGCGAGCAGAAACGCGGGGGGGGATCGGTGAGGCCTATGCCGCCCTCCAGCGGGCGCGTCGTTTATCTGCACTCTATCGCACAACGGTGCTGCCACAAGCCGAGGCGACGGTAACCTCGTCGATGGCGGCGTACCGCGTGGGGACTGTGGATTTCATGACACTGCTCGACAGCCGCATGCTGGTCAACAAGTACCAGCAGGATTTCTATCAGCTGCAGGCAGACGAGGGCAAAGCATGGGCTGAGCTGGAAATGTTCACTGGCACAACACTGCTGAATGCAACAACTCGGCAACCCAACGACGACGCGTCATCCACGAGGAACAACCCATGAGCGAGAACTCCACCGAGGCGAGTCCCGCCACCTCACCGGTGATGAAAAGGGTCCTGCGCCTCTCAGTCTACGCAGCCGTTCTGGCGGCGACAATCTTCGGCGTTTATCGAGTGACGCGCACAACGAGTGCGCCGGCGGACTCCGCTGCAGAGCATAATCACTCCGCCGCTCCCACGAGCGCTACGGCACAACCGGTGCATCTCGCTGCCGCCGACGCCGAACGTATTGGCGTGACGTACGCCGAAGTGCTCAGCGGTCCGCTCAGCAAGGAAGTGCGTACCGTTGGACAGGTAACGTTTGATGAAACACGAGTCCGGACGATTTCAACAAAGATTGACGGCTGGGTGGAGCAGTTGCTGGTGAATGAAACGGGTCAACAGGTTCGCCCCGGACAGCATCTGTTGTCGATTTATTCACCGATGCTGATCGCCGCGCAGGAGGAGCTGATTCTGGCCGGCCGCCTGCAGCACGACATGCGCGGGGCCACCGATGCTGCGCAGGCGAACGCCGCAACGTTGCTAGAGTCCGCGCGCCGGCGCCTCGCCTATTGGGACATCGCCGCGAATGACATTGCGGACATCGAACGTACGGCTGTCGTGCGCAGAACTCTGCCGCTGTATGCCGCGGTCGGAGGATTTGTCCTGGACAAGAACGTGTTTGCCGGTCAGAAGATCATGGCCGGTGAGGCGCTTTATAAGGTGGCGGATCTGAGCACCGTGTGGATCGAAGGTGAAGTGTTCGAACAGGACCTGTCGCAGATTAAGGTTGGCGCCGAGGTGCAGGCGACCCTTCAGGCCATGCCAGGTGTGCACCGCACGGGACGCGTGTCCTTCGTCTATCCCACGCTCAGTCCCGATACGCGGACCGTGCGGGTGCGCGTCGTGCTCTCCAACGCGGCGCTGCAGCTGAAACCCGGGATGTACGCCACGCTGCTCATTCAGGGAACCCAACGGAACGATGTGCTCACCGTCCCGCGCTCGGCCGTGCTGTCGACGGGTGAACGGAGCCTCGTCTTTGTTCGTGAGGCAAACGGTAGCCTCGCGCCACGGGAGGTGGCCATCGGAGTGTCGACCGGTGAACGCATTCAGATTCTGCGCGGACTGGCAGCTGGTGAAACGGTCGTCGCATCGGCCACGTTTCTCGTTGACGCCGAGTCCAACCTCGGCACAGCGTTAGGCGGCATGGGGAATATGCCGGGTATGGAAATGACCACACCGCCTGTACCGCTCCCCAAGGGCAAGGAGTAATCCACATGCCCCGACGCATAATTGAATGGGCCATCGGCAACAAGCTGCTGGTGCTATTGTTCACCCTCGCGGGAGTCATCGGCGGCATTTTCGCCGTGCGCAACACGCCGCTCGAGGCGCTCCCCGACTTGTCCGACGTACAGGTCATTGTTCAGGCGGACTACAACGAACAAGCACCACGTATCGTCGAAGACCAGGTCACCTATCCCATCGCCGCCGAAATGCTGAAGGTGCCCGGCGCACAAACGGTGCGTGGGTATTCGTTCTTCGGCGTGTCATTTGTGTACGTGATATTCGAGGATGGCACCGACCTGTATTGGGCGCGATCACGTGTCCTGGAATATCTGAACGGTGTGCAGGGAAAACTCCCGGCTGCAGTCAAGCCAACGATGGGCCCCGACGCCACCGGCCTGGGATGGGTGTATCAGTATGCACTCGAAGACACGACCGGACAGCTGAATCTCGCCGAGCTGCGCAGCCTGCAGGACTGGTATCTGCGCTACGCTCTGACGGCCGTCCCCGGCGTCTCCGAAGTCGCCAGTGTGGGCGGCTTTGAGAAGCAGTATCAGGTGGACATCGATCCGGCCAAGCTGCTGGCCTACGGCATCCCCGTTACAAGGGTGATGAACGCCATTCAATCTGCCAATAATGATGTTGGTGCAATGACGATGGAGCTTTCGGAGCGCGAGTATATGGTGCGCGGCCTAGGTTATTTGAAGTCGATCTCCGACATCGAGAACGTGGTCGTAGGGGCTACGAGTGAAGGGACACCCATTCGCGTTGCGGAGCTTGGCCGCGTAGGTACCGGGCCTGCGATCCGTCGCGGCGTGACCGATTTGAATGGTCGTGGTGACGCCGTTGGGGGGATTGTCGTTATGCGGTTCGGCGAGAACGCCCTGACTACAATAAACAACGTCAAGGCGAAGCTTGCCAGCGTCGCTGCGGGGCTGCCCGCCGGTGTCGTGGTTCGCCAGGTGTATGACCGCAGCGATCTGATTGAGCGTGCCATCGACAACCTGAAGGGCAAGCTTATTGAAGAATCGCTCATCGTGGCGCTGGTGTGCGTGGTGTTCCTGATGCACGCGCGTTCGGCAATCGTAGCCATCCTCACGCTACCCGTAGGCATCCTGATGGCGTTCATTGCCATGCGTACCATGGGGGTTGGTGCCGACATCATGTCACTCGGCGGTATCGCCATCGCAATCGGGGCCATGATCGACGCCGCGATCGTGATGATCGAGAACATGCACAAGCACCTGGAGCACGCGGTAAACGACAAGCTGCGCTCCAGCGGGAACGAGGCGGACGTCGCCAAGGCATCATTTAATTCTTCAATCCTGACGTCGGCCGAACGTTGGCGAGTGGTGCTCGTCTCGTCGCAGGAGGTGGGGCCGGCGTTGTTCTTTTCGCTATTGATAATCACCGTATCGTTTCTGCCGGTGTTTGCGCTTGAGGGACAGGAAGGAAGGCTCTTCACTCCGCTGGCGTTGACGAAGACTTTTTCCATGGCGGCGGCGAGTCTCCTGTCGCTGACGCTCGTGCCGGTGACCATGGGATTGTTCATCCGAGGAACGATCTACCGCGAACGCTCCAATCCACTGAATCGCGCGCTGGTGTGGATCTATCGGCCGATCATCGAGTTTGTGCTTTCGTATCGCGGCCCGGTGATTCTGGCGGGTCTTGTAGTCCTCATCGTGACGTGGATCCCATGGACACAAATCGGCAGCGAGTTCATGCCGCCGATGGATGAAGGAACCATTTTGTTCATGCCGACCACATTGCCGGGCATCTCCGTGGCGCGGGCTCGCGAGGTGTTGCGACAGCAGGACGCGTTGCTGAAACAATTCCCCGAAGTGGAGAGTGTCTGGGGGAAATCCGGCCGCGCTGAGACGGCCACCGATCCTGCCGGCTTTGACATGTTTGAAACGACCATCACGCTGCGACCAAAGGATCAATGGCGCGCCGGATTGACCACTGACATGCTGATCGCCGAAATGGATTCAGCTGTGCGCATGCCCGGCGTAATCAACGCGTGGACCATGCCCATCAAGGGACGCATCGACATGCTCGCAACCGGTATTCGTACACCGGTTGGCATCAAAATTTTTGGTCCTGACCTTGCTGAGCTGGAACGAATTGGTCGCCAGGTGGAAGAGGCGGTCAGGACTATCCCTGGTACGCGCACTGCTTTCGCTGAGCGCGCGATGTCCGGATACTATCTCGATATCGACATTGATCGCGCCGAGGCGGCTCGGCATGGTGTCAACGTTGCTGATATACAAACCGTAATCGCGACGGCGATTGGCGGCATGACCATCACGCAGACCGTGGAAGGACGCGAACGCTACGGCGTGCGCGTGCGCTATCCGCAGGAGCTGCGCGACACCCCCGAGCGACTGAAATCAGTCCTCGTGCCGATTAACCACGATATCGGCGGCAGCGTGGCGCGTCCTTCGGCGGCAATGTCGGGGTCCATGGCAGGTAGCGGCGGCGGCGCGTCACGCGGATCGTCCGGCTCTGCACAGATTCCGCTCGGGCAACTCGCCAGCATTCGCACGGTCGCTGGGCCAATGGTGGTGCGAACCGAGGGCGCGGTACCGACGGCATGGGTGTACGTGGACATTGCAGGGCGCGACATCGGCGGATATGTGCGTGATGCGCAGACGATGGTGGCCGATATGGTTGAGCTGCCAGCAGGTTACACCATGGTATGGAGCGGCCAATACGAATATATGGAGCGGGCAAAGGAAAAGATGACGATCGTGATCCCGGCAACACTGGCGATCATCTTTCTGCTGCTGTACTTCAACTTCCGGAACGTGGGTGAAGTATTCATTGTGATGCTTTCCCTGCCCTTTTCCCTGGTCGGCGGCGTGTGGCTCTTGTGGATCCTTGGATACAACTGGTCGGTCGCCGTGGCCATCGGGTTTATTGCATTGGCTGGTGTTGCTGCCGAAACGGGCGTTGTCATGTTGATTTATCTGGATCAGGCCTGGGCAGCGCACAAGGCGCGGGTTGGCACGCCCACAACACGCGATCTGTATGACGCCGTGATGGAAGGTGCCGTCGAACGGGTGCGGCCGAAACTGATGACCGTCACTGCGATCATGGCCGGTCTTGTTCCGATTTTGTACGGTGATGGCGCGGGCGCCAGCGTGATGAAACGAATTGCTGCCCCGATGGTGGGAGGGATGATTTCGAGCACTGTGCTCACATTGGTCGTGATCCCCGCGGTTTACTCGTTATGGAAAACGCGTGATTTGTCGCGGACGTAGTCGCGGTGCGGACGCCGGTGATCCCGACCGGTGGAATAGCAATTCTACCAGCCCTCCTGCTATTGGCGCGATTTCGCTGGCGGGGTCGTGTAAAACAACCGCCGCGAGAGTTTGGTGCTCGAGCAACGTCCCGCTTTCGTCTTACGCTGGCTTCAGGAGGTGGAAGTGCGGCGAGGGGCGGCGGCACGTACAGCGGGCTTCTTGCACTTCTCGCGGATTAGGCTGCGCGAGAGCAGTGCTTTGCGGAATTTAGGCTGCGGGGCGAGAGGTGCTCCGCAGGTCCAATACTAGTTAGGCGTCCTTCCACCATTGCTTCGATGAGCCGCCACGTTCTTTACCTTGATACCAATCATCTCTCGGAGGTCGCCCGCAATCCGGCCGCACCAAGCGCAGCCCCCGTCCTCCGGATACTGCAGGATGACCGTGCGAGGCTGGCAATCTCCCTCTTGCACTATATCGAGCTGGCGTCGCCTGCCTTTACCAGCGTCGGCGATGTCAAGGCGTTGCTTCGTGATGTCCCCCTAGCGTATGCCCTTAGTAACGAAGAAGTGTGGGACGCCGAGACCGCCGTTGCGTGCGCCAAGGCCACCGGCAGAGATCGCACGCCTCCACGCGTCTTTTGCGTGACGGCTCTCGACTGGTGCGGCGGACCATCCCCCACGGACGGGGACGCCGTGGACTTCCTGGAGGCACTGATCGAGCAGCCGCAACTGCGAAGTCAGGTCCTCGATGTGGCTGCCGTAGCGGCGAAGGTATCGATGATGAAGACCCAAGCTGCGATAGTTAAGCAACCGGAGCTCCCCCTTCAGCTGTCGGTTGCGGACCACCTCCAGCTCTTTCGACAGCACAACGGAGACTACGCCGGTGGCCTCCATCCGCACGAGGTGATCGCAGGGGCTGGCGGCCCGACTTGCTTTCCTTCACTCAACATGTTCCACTGCACCCTACGAGAGCGGTTGAGCCTCATGGGGCAAAAGAGCACGAGCAACGACGTGCTCGATGAGTACCATGCGTCGTACGCCCCGTACTCGGCGGCGACGGCGCTAGACAGGCGTACCGCCGCTCGTGTACGTACCGCCCAACTCGCGGACCGACATCGCGTCACAGCACAGCTGAGCGACATTCCGGGCCTGCTTGAGCGAGTTGAGGCGGGGGCATTGCTCCCCGAGCCCTCGACCTGGTAGCACCGGACGCCTAACACGAGCTTGGAGCCCGACGAGGCCGCCGGGGTAGTGGCGGCCGGGTTGGCGTCGCCGGCGCCAGGCGGCCTCGCGGCTCAAGCTCAAATCGTTAGGCGGATACCCAAACACTGAAGGCGCGGCGCGTGCGTGTGAAAACTCAGCAGCTGCGGGCGAGCGTCATTGTGCGAGGGGGTGGCGCAGGAGCTGGGCATGATACGACCTTCGCCGCAGTAATCCCCGATGAGAAGTCCGCCAAAATCCGCGAGCTGCAAAGCAGCGGCAAACGAGTCGCGATGATTGGCGATGGCGTAAACGATGCGCCGGCGCTCACACAGAGCAATGTCGCCATCGCGATTGGTGCGGGCACCAACGTGGCGGTTGAAGCGGGGGATATCGTGCTGGTACGGAGCGACCCGCGAGACATCGCGCGCATCATTACACTCAGCCGCGCCACCTACCGCAAAATGATTCAGAACCTGTGGTGGGCGGCTGGCTACAACATCGTCGCCATTCCGCTCGCGTCGGGGGCGTTCTCGCGATGGGGGCTGAACCTGTCAGCCGCGGCTGCCGCGATCCTGATGTCGGCCAGTACGATCATTGTGGCGTTCAACGCACAGCTCCTGCGACGCACGCGTCTGTGATCGCGCAGCAACGTACGCGTCTGTGATTGCGCCACACCTCGGCGACGTACGCGCCGGTAGTCGCGCCGCACCTCGGCGGACACACACCTTGCGAGGGGTTGTGGGGCGAAGTGACCCGCTGCCACCGAGCGGACGCGTCTTGCCCACGGGCTTTACGCAGCGTAATATCCCGACAGGTTTGTGTGCGTCCCTTCATGCTCGGAGCTCAACCATGCGCCATGTCTCACTGACGTTGTTGCTGCTGTGTGCAGCATCCCCAAGCGCCCAGGCCCGTGCTCAGGGTTCCGCGGCTGATTCTGCGGGGGCGGTCGCTGCGGTGGCACAATTCCACGCCGCCCTTTCCGCGGCTGATTCATCGCGCGCCGTAGCAGTGCTTGCCGACGACGCCATGATTCTGGAGAGCGGTGCGATCCAGACTCGCGCCGAATATCTGAGCCACCATCTCGGAGCTGACATGAAGGGCAGCGCTGGCTCGAAAGCTGAGCGCTCTGTGGTGAGCGTGAGCATGGCCGGCACCACCGCGATCATTGTGTCGAAGACTATCAGGCCGGCTACAGGGGCTGAAGGATCGACGGCCTCGGAGATGGCCGAGCTGATGGTTGTATCAAAGACCTCGCGTGGCTGGCAGATTCGCGCGGTGCATTGGTCGTCGCGGCGCGTGCGCGCATAACAGGATGACTGTCCGCCTGCGGATCGTGCCGGGCATCGGTTTCGCGCCGGTAACCATTACTACTTAACGATTACTCGGCCTCCGCTTCCCTGGCTCTGCAACTGACCTCAGGGAAGCGGTTCCGAACGATCAGGTACCGTGCTTGTGGCCGGCGCCGATTGGTGCGCCGGGGTCCACACTGTCACGAGCGAGGTCTGCTGCGGTCGCTTCGGATGCGACGGTCCCCGGCGGATTAATGTACCAGTTCGGATCACCGCCCGCTGGCAGATTCTTTCGGATCTTCAGCAAAGTAAAGAGCCCGCCCATTTCGATGCGGCCATGCGGACCGGAGCCACCAAGCATGTTGATGGAATTCGCCGGGATCGGCATCCCCATTTGTTCGTGGCCCGTCATGCCGGTCTCTCCCATCATCATGTAGGCTGGCAACAGGGGAGAAACCAGCGCGTCGACGTCTTCGGCTTTGACGCCGATCAGGTTTGTACCGCTGTGCCCCATCTGATTCATGACGTGATGTGTCATGTGGCAATGCATTGCCCAATCGCCGGGATTGTCAGCCGTGAACTCAACGGTACGCGTAGTACCAACGGGCACGAGCACAGTAGCTTCGGGCCACTGTCCATCGGGAGCAATGTCGCCGCCGTCAGTTGCAACGACGCGCCAGCGTAGCCCGTGAATGTGTATGGGATGGTGACTCATGGCGCTCAGATTACCGAACCGGATGCGGATACGTTCACCCAATTCCATCTGCAGCGGCTCCGTACCGGGAAACACCTTGCCATTAAACGTGAAGAGATTGTAGTCGAGCATTTCGAAGGGATCGGGCCTGGTGGACCCAATGCGCACCAGCCACTCCGAGGACAGCAGCACGAAATCCCTATCCGGTCGTCGAGTCGGCGCACGTGGATGTACAACAAACATTCCCATTAATCCAAGTCCCTGCTGAATCATCTCGTCATGGTGCGTGTGGTACATGAACGTTCCATGATGGGGCAGCAGAAATTCGTACTTGAACGTCGCGTTGACCGGGATAGGGGGTTGACTCAATCCCGATACCCCGTCCATTCCGGCCGGCAACACTATTCCGTGCCAATGAATGGTGGTCGGTGCGGGCAAGTGGTTGGTAACGTAGATGCGGACACGTTCACCCTGCAACGCCTCGATCGTCGGACCGGGTGTACTTCCGTTGTATCCCCAGCATTCAGAGATCAAACCCGGGGCAAACTCATGTTTGATCGGTGCAGCGGTGAGGTGAAACACCTTGACCCCATCAACGATGCGAAATGGCAGCGTTGACCCGTTGGGAGTAATCACGGGAGTATAGTCCCGGCCTGGGCGACCCGGAGCCGCACCGCGGATGGCAGCATTCTGCCTATCTGTAGTCGACACCTTTCGCTGCGGTGGCACTGGCGGCGGCGCCCGGTGAGCGCTGTGATCCTGTTGCTGCGCGGACAGCGCACCAGCCGTGAGCGCCGCCCCGCCAGTCAGCACGATCGTGCCCTTTAACATCATTTCACGTCGCGAAACAAGAGGATGTTCGCCTGCGTCCTCAGCGTTCGGGGTCGTCGGATTCTTTTTGTCGGTCATGGTTCGCTCCGCACGGGTAGTGTCCCACCCGTGGCTCGTTCGAGTTCTGCGCGGGCACTCCAGTAATCGCGCAGTGCATCAAGATACCTGTGTCCCGCGTCCACCTCGGCCTGTTTCGCCTGCAGGAGCACAAATACCGGTAGAGCCATTGCATTTATCTGAAGCTGTGATTCCTGCAACGCGCGGCGGCGAGCAGGAAGCACGAGTGTCTTCAGCTGCACCGCGCGCCGCCTCGAACCTTCGTACCGAGCCAATGCAGTCCGAACGCCCGCGTGCACGTCAACAATCAGTGCGTCGTGCTCAGCTACGCGCTTCGCCAGCACAGCGCGCGCTCTGGCCACCTTGGGACCTCCTGCGTCCAAGATCGGCAATTCGATGGAACCGGTCCCACCGACAAAGCGTCCATCCGGATCGTTCTCGATGAACGCGCCGATCGACCCATCGGGGAGCAACCGAAACCGATCCGCCAGTCCCAATGCAGAGAATGCCGCTTGTGCACTTTCCCTCGCGGATTCAACGTCAAGTCGTCTGGCAACCGCCATCGAATCAAGCTGCGCGAGCGTCCAGCGTTCCTGAAGCGGGTCGGCCAACATGTCGCCGACGGTCCACAACGTGTCTTCGACGCCAGCGCCGAGTAGCCGGCCCAATTCTGCACGCGCTTCTCCGAGCGAAATCTCGAGCTCCGTCACGTCAGCGAGACTCTGTTCAGCCATCGCTTCTTCGTTGGCGACGACTACTTCCGGCAGATTGCCAGCATCGCGAATGGCTCGCGCCGCCCCAGCCGACGCCTGGGCGGTGAGGGCCACGGTGCGCGTGAGGTCCAGACTCTGCTGCGCGTGTTGCACATCCAGATAGCCGCGCTGAACATGCAGCACCACATCCAACACGGCGTCGGCCACGCGTTGCTCTGTACTTCTTAATTCAGCGTCAGCCACGCGAAGCCGCATCGGCCGTTTGAGCGCGGACACGATAGCAAAACCGAGACCGACCGACGAGACGCCCGACCCTCCAGCGGTAGGCGCACCAAAAAGGACGTCAAGGACGGGGTTCGGAAGGCGACTCGCCTGCCACAACTCTGCGGAGGCAATTCCGACGTCCGCGAGCACGGCACGCACGTGAGGGCTGCGGAGGAGGGCCAAGCGAACTGCGGAGTCAGAGGACAGCGATCCCACGGGGATCGCATGTTGGTTGGCCGAGTCGAGGGCCGACCACGGGGGCGCAGGGGCGCCGCGCTCCGACAGCAACGATTCGACCGCCCCAGTCCCGCGATGTACGCCAGGCGGCGCGCAGCCGAGCCCGAGGAGCAGGAAAGGCAGGAAGCGAATTTTATAGAGCATGAATTTTACAGGGCATAAAGAACATGCGCGAACACAATGCGGCGCACGGTGGCTTGTCAACTCGCCGGCGCTGGACGTCCCGCGCTTTACAGACCGTCAAATATTGCGTAGCCTTCGTGTTGCTCGCCCCCACGTCCAGCCGCCTCTATCTGTGTCCAACGCTCGGAAATCGCGCCAGTCACTCCCCAAACTGCAGGATACGGTACGCCTATCGGCCGACGGCCTTGATAAGGTGTTGGGGGCCCTCGAAGCTCGTGTGTTACGTGCGGTCTGGAAGATCCAGCGAGCGGCCACGGCGCGCGAGATCCATGACATCGTCCGGGAAGACCATGACGTATCACCGCTCACCACGATTACGGTACTCAACCGGCTCGTGACGAAACGCGTACTGCAACGTTCCTCCAGAGACGATCGTATTCATTTTTCTGCTCGGCTTGATGAACCGACTTTCATGTCGCATGTATCCCGACGGGTTGTCGAGGGCGTGCTCAGTTTCGACACCGAAGCGGTCACGGCGTCCTTCGTGGACGTGCTCGCCGAGCGCGATCCCGAACAGCTCGCGGAACTGGCGCGCCTGATTCGAGCGCGGCTGCGTGAGCCCAGAGACCAGTGACTGCATCCGGCAAGCGCCCGGCACCTCTGAGGCCCCGTCCGCTCGTTAAGCGGGAGCAACGCCATCGTCGACTGTTGTTGCTGGGGTTGGCCGCGCTGCTCGTCCTGAGCATCAGTCCGGTGTTCGGCCATCACGTGGTTGTGGCAGCGGACTGGCTCCCCGCTTCGCTGGAACACCTTGGACCGTTCTGCATGATCGCGCTGCACCACCTCCTTGCTCCGGTGCACGGCGTGTTTCACCTGTTGTTGTGGAGCGGCCTCGCGTTTTCATTAATCGACAGATGTCGCGCCGCGTGGCGCCACGGGCACATGATGCGGTCACTTGATATAGCCGGATCGCATGCGGACGACCGCCTGGAGCGCGCCGCGGTCGCCATCGGCTTCAACCCGAATCGGGTGCACCTCGTGCGCGGACTCCCCAACCCCGCCTTTACCTCGGGATGGTGGAGTCCGCAGATCTACGTATCCACATCGTTGCTGTCGATGTTGAGCGCCGAAGAGCTCGAGGCAGTCTTGGCGCACGAGCTCGGTCACGTGCGCCGCCGCGACCCCATGCGACAGTTTGCATGGCGGACGCTCGCAGGTGTCCTCTTCTGGCTTCCCGCGCTACGGCGGCTGGCTGACGAACTGGCGGATGAATCGGAGATTCTTGCGGACGACTTCGCGGCGACGGAGCGCGCACTGCCCCTCGCCTCAGCGATTCTGCGAATGGTTGGTGCGGACGCAGAGGACCTAACCGTCGCGGTTGGGTTCCAGCGCCGTGATCTGGTCGAGCGGCGGGTGCGACGCCTGGCGGGCGAAGATCCGTCGGTTGCCTCCCATGTCTCGGCGCGGTCACTGCTTTGGGCTGCAACTGTGCTCGTCGCTGTCTGGACGTCTGGAGTGATTGTACTGCACCCGCTGCCGGAGCCCGGCATGGCGTCGAACCATTGCGACCACGTCGGCACGTGGTCACTCACTCACATGTTTTGCAGGCACGGCAGCACGGGCGATGATTGCCCTCATCAATCGTCGCCGGGCCACGCGAGCCTCACCTAGCTCATTTCGAAGCAGCGCCAAGGCAGCTGGAACGACGGGCGGTACTGGGGTAGTCTGTGCAGACCGACAACTCAACAACGGCACGGGCCTTGACGCCCAACAGAAGAGCGCGGTATTTTACATGCTGTAAAGCACAATCCGCCAGTTCCTGCTCACGATTCCTCGACAACATGCGTCTACCCGCTGTGTTTCCCACGCTCCTGATCGCGCTTGCTCTGCCGGCAACCGCGCTCGTCATGCACCCCAAACTGGTGAGTTCGAGCCCGGCCGCCAACACTACGGTGGCAACGTCGCCAGCGTCGGTGACCGCCACGTTTAATGAAAAGATCACGGTCGGCCTCAGCAGGTTGACCCTGTGGGATGCCGCCTCGCGTGCCGTCGCGCTCGATTCATTTACTACGGCCGCCGACGACAACAAAACGCTGACGGCAAAGGTTCCCACGCCGCTTGTTCCGGGACGTTACACGGTGAGATGGCAGGCCGCAGGCGGGGACGGACATCCCATGAAGGGTGAATTCACGTTCGGGGTGGCGGACAACAAGCAGACTGAACAAATGAGCAGCGCGTCGCCCAGATAGTGTTTGCACTTCTGCTGGTGATGATGCAGGCCGTCACACCGACGCAATTCGTGGAGCCCTTTGGCGTAGACTCTCCGGGCTATATCGCGATTCGATTTGTTCATTTTGCTGCAATGACGCTGTTCGTTGGCGTCCTGGCGTTCCGACTTGCCGTTGTACCCCGATTCGCCAGACGAACCACGGATGGCGCGACAATCGCTCGTGAGATGAGCACGCACCTGGCCGCCTGGATCCCCCGCACGCTTCTGGCCCTGACCGTGGCGCAGCTCCTTCGACTGGCCGCACAACATCGTGTGTATTTCGAAGACGGTGCATGGACCGCCGAAACCCTGCGCCCCCTCCTCTTGCAGTCACAATGGGGACAGGCGTGGCTGCTCGCGACGATCACGATCCTCCTCTCGCTCGCAACGACGCTTGGCCTCAGCAAAGTTCACTCAAGAGGTTGGTTCGCTCTTGTCGTGTGCGCGTTTGTGCTCAGCTGGACGATGGCGATGTCGGGGCACCCCGCGGTCGCTGACAACCCGCTGCTGGCCATGGCGCTGGATGCGGCCCATGTGATCGGTGCAGGCGGCTGGGTTGGTTCCCTCTTTATCATGATGTTCGTCGCCGTGCCAAATCTTCTCGGCCGACCGGGCGAAAACGGCCATGCCGCTGTTGCGGCCATGGTGTCGGCATTCAGCCCCGTCGCGCTGGGGTTCGCGGCAGTATTGGCCTCGACGGGCGCTTTGGCTGCATGGAGGAATGTGGGGACGTTGCCGCTTTTCCTTGAGAGCGATTACGGCCGACTGGTGTTGATTAAGGTGGGGCTGGTCATGGTCACCGCCGGCATTGGAGCGATTAACTGGAAGCGTGTCCTGCCGAAGCTTGGTGAGCCGGTGGCAACCAGATTACTGCGCCGCAGCGCAGTCCTGGAGCTGACCGCTGCGACGCTGGTGCTCCTCGCCACTGCGATCCTCGTGGCAACCGCGATGCCTGAGATGTAATCCGCAGTGCCATCGACCGATCCTCGCAACGCTCGCTGAGGCGCACGGTCCGACGGTTCAATCTCCGGCGACAGGTGCACGCTCAGCGACGCCGAAACGGACAGACTTGCGGCGGACCGTCATCGACATGGAATCCGCCATGAGGTTCACCCCCAGCACGGCAACGGTGATCGCGACGCCTGGGAAAACCGACAGCCACCACGCGACGCGCAGCAAAGGTTGCGCCTGGCCCGCCAATAAGCCCCAGCTCATCGCGTTCGGATCACCGAGTCCGAGAAACCCCAGACTGGCTTCGATCAGCAACACCTGACCAAACAGGAGCCCGACAACGACGATGGCGGTCGGCATCACGTTGGGCAGGACGCTTCGCCACAGAATGTGTGCAGCTCCCGCACCGCTTGCCCGCGCGGCAATCACAAAATCGATGTCTCGAAGTACCATCGTTTCGCTGCGCACGACGCGCGCCAACACCGGCCACGAAGTGAACCCGAGTGTCAGCACGAGCCGATCCAGACCGGGGCCGAATAACGCCAGCACAACGATCACCAGCAAAAAGCGGGGCATCACCTGCATCAATTCGGTGGTGCGGACGAGCACATCATCGATCCAGCCGCCCATGTAGCCGCCGACCAATCCGACTGACACACCGCACACAAACGCGAGCACACTCACTGCAGTGGCGACAAGCAGTGACGACCGGGCGCCAAACAACACACCACTCAGCAGATCGCGCCCCAGAGCGTCGGTGCCTAACCAATGTCCCGGCGACGGCGACCGCAACGACTCACCGGCGAGGGCAAAGGGATCAATGGCGGTAAGCTGCGGCGCCAGCACCGCCATCAGGATCACAATCAGCGTCAGCACAACGCCCAGGCGCCCCGAGGGCCGCTCAACGGCTCCGGCAAGAACGGTGAATGTCGTGCGACGCACGGTTGTCACCGGGGTTGGGAGATCCCGATCACGCATGAGCTTAGCGGAGTCGAATGCGGGGGTCACGCGCAGCATACACGAGGTCGGTCAGCAGATTCGCTGCGACAACGGCGAAGGACCCTAGCATAAAAAGCGCCAGTACAATCGGAATGTCGCGCGCCTGCAAGGCGGCCAATAACAATCGCCCCATTCCCGGCCATCCGAAAACAATCTCCACGACAACAGCACCAGACAACAGTTGGCCCGCGCGGCTCCCGATCACAGTGATGATGGGAAGCAGCGCACGAGGCAGCGCGTGCCGGAAAAGAATCGCGCGTTCAGTAGCACCCTTCGCACGCGCCGTGCGCACGTAGTCCTGCTTTATCTCTTCGACGACGCCGGCGCGGGTTACACGAATCAGCACCGCTGTTTCGTGTGAGGCCAGAACGAGCGCCGGCAACATCAAATGGCGAGCGACGTCCAGCACATGAGCGAAACCGGCGGCATCACTGCCGGCGCTGGCCATCCCCTGCACCGGCAGTATCCCCCACCATAAAGCGAAGCACAGAATGGCCAGTTGGCCGATCCAGAACACCGGGGTGGAATACAGGACCAGAGCTGCACCGCTCACACCAACGTCACGCGCGGAGTGCGGCCGCTGCGCGCCGAGTGCTCCAACCGGTATGGCAACAACCAACGAGAGAATCAATGCCGAGGCAGTAAGCAACAACGTTGCCGGTACCCGTTCGAGGATCACTTCGACCGCACTTCGCCCGTACACATACGAAGTGCCGAGATCACCACCGGCAACGCGCCGCACCCAGGTCGCGAACTGACTCGGCAACGATGCGTTGAGGCCAAAGCGCTCCCGCATGAATGCGTAGTACGCCTCGTCTCCATGTTCACCCGCCAAGGCTACCACCGGATCGCCGGGAGCCAGGTGAATAAGCAGGAAACCGATCATCAGAATGCCGAGAATCGTGGGTACGATTCCGGCGAGCCGGCGTGCTACGAACCGACGGTTCATGGATTACAGCTGGCCGATGCAGCAAAATGTGACGACATCCCAAAACCATGACAACGCTTGGAATGTGCACGAGTGCCCAGCGATTCGATCAGCCACACGTACGGCTGATCGCGCACCGCGAGCGCCTGGATCTCGCCGTACAGGCGACGTCGTTCAGTAACATCCAGGGCAGCACTGGCGGCATCGAACAAACTGTCCATCACCGGATTGCGATAACCTGCCATGTTGGAAAACGGTATCGGAGCGATGCTCGCGCTCACGTACTGTCTGCGGACTCCAATCTCCGGGTCTGGGCCGTTGCAGTACGCAGCGATCGCGGAATCAAAGTTGCGATCCGTGAATACCGTCTGCGCAAACACCACGGTTTCGAGCGCGATGACGCGCAGATCAATGCCTACTACACGCAGTTGCGCTCGTAGCAGTTCGCCGTATGTCGTCTGACTCGGCATCACCGTAAAACCAATCACGAACGGTGTGTTGTCTGGCACACCGCGCACTCCCTGCGCCACGCGAACACCGTCACCGGAACGGCGCCAACCAAGGTCATCGAGCAATGCGCCCGCACGCAGGGTATCGAAGTCCGGAATCGGCAGCCCCGGTCGATAGGCAAACGGCAGCCCCGAAGAGATCGGCGCAGCTGCGGCGCGTCCGTCACCAAACACGACCCGCTCAACGAACTGCGGGCGATTCACCGCGTGCGCAATCGCCCTTCGCATCCTCACGTCCTGAAACATCGGTCGATCGAGGTTGAACCCCGCCGTGATGATACAGTTGCTGCCGCCAGGGCTCTCGAAGGCTTTCACCATCCGCACCCCATCCTGTTTGCGCAAGGCGGCGAGGTCTGGCCCTGGCACCGAAAAAAGCCAGTCCACCTCACCCGCTTCGAGTGCGATCACGCGCGTCGCGGCATCGGGAATCACCCGGAGAATCACGTTGCGAATGGACGGCTCGCCGCGGAAGTACGCTGGATTTGCTACGTAGCGGATCTCGCTGTTAGCGACGTATGACACGAAGCGATACGGTCCAGTGCCAACCGGCTTGAGATTTGCCGGATTGCGCAGCGGGTCGCTGCCCGCATAAATGTGCTGCGGCAAAATGGGCGCCTCGACTACATCAAGCTGCTGAAGCAACGGTGCATACGGACGGCGAAAGCGAAACTCCACCGTCGAATCGTCGATGACGGCTATTTCCGACAATGCGGCAGACATCGACGCGCGGGTGCGCGCGTGAAAACGCAACAATAAGCTGTCGAAGGAGAACTTGACATCGGCGGCAGTAAACAATTGTCCGTCATGCCACGTGATGCCGGGACGCAGGTGAAAGCGGTACCGCGCGCCGCCATCCAGCACCTCCCAGCGTTCGGCCAACGCCGGGTGTGGAGAGAACGTGGAATCGAGAGCGACCAACCCATCGTACAGCAATCCTGACGCCGTGTGGATGCCGCCGTTTGTTGTGATGGCGGGATTGAGATGGCCGGGGTCGCCATCCAACGCCGCGATCAGTGTCCGGCTATCCCGTCCGGCGGAGTCTCCGGTACACGCGGCGACAACGAACGCTATTAAGCTGAGGGCGTGAGAGTAGCGCTGGCGATGCATCATGCAAAGTGACGTCGGCACATAGCACAGGATAGTAGCGACAGACACCTTGCGAACCACCGTCGCGATGACAAACGTTGACCTCCGCCTGACGGAAGAGCAGCACGCGCCTATCCGTCCAACTCACGCACACCGCCACATAAGCCGAATTTGTCAGGAAGTGCGCACGAGCGAGACGTCCCATCCTGCGGCTGCGCCGATCCGGGAAACACGAATGCATCGTCGTGTTATTGCGGTGTCGACGATCTCATGCGGATCATCCGTCGCAAGTATTCTCTGATCGTGATGAACGCCATCCATGGGCGAGGCAGCGTGCGATATCACGACATTGCTGGTGTTCTGCCGTCCATCAGCAGCTCGACCCTCTCGGAGACTCTGCGCGCGTTGGAGGCGGCTCATCTCCTTGAACGCCGTCAGGAGGACGTGGAAAATCGTCCGCATATGGTCTACGCCCTGACCCAATCCGGCGTAAAGCTGCTGCATCGCCTTCGGCAGCTGCTGGAGGAGATCGAGTAGTCCCAAAAACGGCTCACTTCGATTTTTCGAAGTGGATTTGCCCGGCCCCGCGGCCAACGCTAGTCTGAAGGATACCGGTTGTGCGAGAACACAGCCGAGTCCGAGAATGGTACCGCACCATCCCCTCAGGCAGGATCATCAGGGATGCTCGAACGCCGCGTTATCGAAGTCAAAGGCACTGTGCAGGGCGTGGGGTTTCGTCCCTTTGTCCATCGCCTGGCGGTAGCGGGTGACCTGCGCGGATTCGTGCGGAATGACGCCGGACGAGTCATTATCGACGTCGAAGGCGACGCGACGGGCCTGGATGACTTCTGCACGGCGCTGACACTCAGACCGCCTCCGCTCTCGACGATTTCCTCGGTTCACATACACGTCGCGCCACCCGGCGCCCACAAGCTTTTTGTCATCGCGCCCAGCGCGACGCGCGATACGCCCACCACACGGGTGCACGGCGCGAGTTCACCAACGGCGGCCGGCGACGAGTCCGTTGATGCGGTCCCCGCGTTCCCACATGAGGCCATCGATTCGGCCCCCGCGATCCCACCGGACGTCGCCACCTGCGACGCATGCCTCGATGAGCTACGGGACCCGTCCAACCGGCGGCACCATCATCCCTTCATCACCTGCGTGGACTGCGGCCCCCGGCTGACGATCGTGCGCGAGTCGCCGTACGATCGCGAGCGCACCACGATGCAACCATTCGCGCGCTGCGACGCGTGCGAAACTGAGTACACAGATCCGCTCGATCGGCGCTTTCACGCTGAGACGATCTCCTGCCACGATTGCGGTCCTCGGCTCGCGGCACAGCGTTCCCCGTTCGGACTGACCGTCCGGAAAGGTAGTGCGCTGCATCTGGGCGAACGCGAGTTCGGCGCCGCTGCATTGGATACTGCAGTGACTGTTTTGCGCGGGGGCGGCATTGTGGCCATCAAGGCGCTTGGCGGCTACCACCTGGCCTGCGATGCGAGCGATGCCGATGCCGTGGCGCGGCTTCGGACAAGAAAACGCCGGTGGTCCAAACCGCTTGCGGTGATGGTTCGCGACGATGCAGCGGTCCTGGAGTTGTGTGACGCATCCGCGGATGAGCTGAACGTCCTCGCATCACCAGCGCGTCCGATCGTTTTGATTAATCAGCGTCTGGGAACGCAACTGGCCGTCAATGTTGCTCCCGAAAACGGCCGCCTCGGAATCATGTTGCCGTCCACACCGGTGCATCACCTGCTGCTTGCTGCACTGGACATCCCGTTAGTGATGACCAGTGGCAATCGCAGCGGCGAACCGGTCGCGATTGACGATGCTGCTGCCTACGAGGCGTTCGGTGATGTTGCTGACCTGTTGCTCACCCACGATCGCGACATCTCGGCGCGCTGTGATGACAGCGTCGTACATGTTGTCGCGGGCGATGTACGCCAGATTCGTCGTGCACGCGGTTATGTGCCAAACACGGTGACGATGAACACGAACGCTCGCGAATCAATACTCGCGGTCGGCGGACACCTGAAAAACACGGTCTGCGTGACGAGTGGCCGTTCCGCCTTCCTCTCGCCTCACGTGGGGGACCTGGACAGCTTAACAACGCGAACGGCGGCACTGGCGGCTATCGAAATGATGGCGAAACTCGCCGACGTTCAGCCGTCGGTTCTGGCGCACGATCTGCATCCGGAATACACATCAACCCGGATCGCCGAGTGGTACGCTGACGCGCATGATGTGCCACACCGGGTAGCGGTTCAACACCATCACGCCCATATCGCGGCCTGCGTCGCAGAACACGGCCACAAAGAACCGGTGATCGGCGTTGCGTTCGACGGCGCGGGACTCGGCGCCGACGGTGAGATCTGGGGAGGCGAATTTTTGGTGGTATCAGGCGCGCGGTTTGTTCGAGCCGGTCACGTGGCGTATGTGCCAATGATCGGCGGAGACGCGATGGCGCGTGCGCCCTGGCGTTCAGCCATAGCGCACATGGCTGCTGCCGGGGTCGACCCGGAGCTGGCGATTTACCATCGGCCGAAAAGTGTGGAGACGAGCGACTGGGAGCTTGTGCGTCAGCTTGCTGGCAGGCCGCAGGCGACACAGCGCACGTCAAGCATTGGACGGTTGTTCGACGCGGTGGCGTCGCTGGCAGGATTTTGTCACGTCGCACATCATGAGGGAGAAGCAGCGATGGCGCTTGAGGCCGCGGCCGCAAATGTGGTCGCGCAGGGCTACCCGGTGAGCATCGGCGAAGGGACTCCCTTTACCTTTGACGCTTCGGCAATAATCCATGGTGTCCTTTCGGATCTGGCCCGCGATCGTGACCGAGTGGAGATTGCCGCAGCGTTCCACACAACTCTGGCTGACCTGGTGGTCATGGCCTGCCAACGTATGCGCGAAGAGACGGGACTGGATTGTGTAGCACTCTCTGGCGGCGTGTTTGTTAATCGGCGGCTGACTGAATGTGCTTCGGCAGCACTGGAATCACGACGATTCCGTGTTTTGCTGCCACGGTTGGCACCATGTAATGACGGAGGTCTTGCGCTTGGCCAGGCATATGTGGCGGCGTGCGCACTCGAGGAGGAACTATGTGTTTAGGTGTACCTGGGCAGATTGTGGAGTTTCTTGAACCGACACACCATTTAGCGAAGGCCGAAATTTCAGGCGTTCGTCGGGCTATTAATGTCGGACTATTGGTGCCGGACGGGCTTGAGATTGGCGATTGGGTGTTGATTCACGTTGGTTTTGCCCTGAGCAAGATCGATGAGGAGGAAGCGCGCAGAACCCTCGCGTTCCTCGAACAGCTCGGGTCGGATTTTGCCGAGGAGATGTTGATGATCGAACGGAGCGACATCCAGTGACCGTGAGCACGTTGGCCGCTGCGACGGTTCCGACGCCCGCACGAGCGAGCATCGCGGCGCGACGCGTCGCCGCGACCAACGCTATCGCTGAACAGTTCTTTACTGAAAACGCTGCTGCGATTGCGTTGACCTGCCGCGCTATGTCGAAACGATTTGCCATGGGTGGGCGCCTGCTGGTGTGCGGAGATGAGGCTCAACAAAGCGACCGTGCGCACGTTGTCGTGGAGTTCCTGCACCCGGTTGTGGTGGGCAAGCGGGCGTTGCCTGCCATGGCGTTGCCCGACATGCGGAGAGGGGCCGCGCTGCAGACGCTACAAACGATCGGCGCATCGCAGGACATCCTCCTTCTGCTTAGCCACGAAGGGCTCAGCGACGCAGCAGTCGTCCTTCTGGCCTCGGCGCACGCGCAGGGCATCACGACCATCGCCTTGACCGGCGACCCCTCGCTGATCCGTGCCGGGC
>JBGTBX010000067.1:0-2551 GCA_041749115.1 Gemmatimonadaceae bacterium | reverse complement strand
TATGACCTCAATCTGCGGCGCACCAGCTTAACACATCCGGGGTCCATCCGTCCGACGGCGACACCGCAAACGTACGAATACTCTCCGCTGGCGGGGTTCCTGACGGCGACCGTGGATGTGTTCGGTGCCCGGATCGGGATGGATTACGACAACGATCAACGAATGACTCGGCTGGTCCGCGGTCGTGGCGCGGCCGATAGTGTGGTCGAGACCCGCGGGTACGATTTGCTCAGCCGCATGGTGCGGCGGCGGCACACGTTAGGCGCGCAAGTGTTGCACAATGACTCGCTGACCTATGATCGTCGCAACAAGATCCTTCAGAATGTGCTGGTCGGCGATACGCTCATCTATACCGCACTGGGGACCCTGGTGCGATCAAGTGGCACGCGCGGCACCGAAGTGTATACCACAGACGCGTTAGGCCTGCGCCGCACCGGGTCCGGGTGGCTTGCGGGCGGCGGCCGGCAGGCGACGTACCTCTATACCGCAGGGAGTGAGCGGCTGGACTATTCGACGCGCGTCGTGATGGGGGGTGTGGCGGACACCACGTACTACACGCGCGATGTGCACGGTGCGTTGTTGGAGGAGACGACAGCCCGCCGCATTCAGCTGGGCCCCACCAACTATCGGGAGACCCAGCGGACGACGCACTTCTATGACGCCGAGCGGCGGCTGAACCGGACGGCGTATCGCGTGGACACCGTGCCCTCGCAGGTGTTCTTTCCGGGCAATCCGATTCCGCACCAGACGCAGCCGTATAATCGCGTCGAACGGATGCGGTACGACCCGTTAGGTCGACGGGTCTGGCGTGAGATGATCCGGGACACGCTGAACCAGGTGTGTTTCTGGCACGATCGCAGTTCCGGCTGTCGCAATGAAGTGAACCGCACCGTGTACGACGGCGATCAGGTGCTGTACGACATTCGGACGCAGGCCGACACCGTCGGGGAGGGCTCCGAGAGCGAAGGCAACGGTACCGCGTTCACTGGTGTGGTGGGCTATACGCACGCCGGTGGCATCGACGCCCCGCTCGGCTTATTCAAAGGGACGGATCGTGTCTGGACCCTGACGGATTGGCGCGGGCAGTACGACCTCGGCGTGTGCGGCAGTGCCTTGTGCAACAGCAGCTATTTCTTCCCCGGCGGGTCATCGACGGCCTACGGCGAGATTGCCACGTTCCCGAACGGTCCGCCGAGCTGGTACGGGGAGCTGATCACCGGGATGGCCGATGGGTCGGGGCTGCAGTATCGGCGGCACCGGTACTATGATCCGGGGAGCGGGCAGTTTACGCAGGAAGATCCGATTGGCCTCGCCGGCGGCCTCAACCTTTATGGCTACGCCAACGGCGATCCCGTTAACTTCTCGGACCCGTTTGGGCTGTGTCCGTTCTTCCTGACCGGAAGACCGTGTTCGACCGGAACGGCAATCGGAGTAGGGTTGGTACCTATAGCGGGCGATGCCATCGACATCGTTGGTGCTCTCATGGGTACGGACCTGCTGACAGGCGAGTCGATCACCGGCGCGATGGTTGGTGTCTCAATCGCTGGCACGATTGCAGGTTCGGGGAAACTCGCTCGCGAAGTCGCGAAGCCTTCCATCGGTGCGATCAAGGGAGCGCTGGAGGAAGTCCACGCTGCTGTCGGCAAACTCCCGAAGGGCAGTCCCGGCAAGTTCGGCAGTCCACAGCGCGGAACATCCAAGGTGGGCTATCGTCTTGATCCGCCGCACCCCAAGGCGAAGCCAGGCACGCCGGAAGAAGGCTGGCACATCAACTGGTGGGACTATTCTGAGGGCAAGCGCGGGCGGGGCGGCCGAAGTGACGCAGTCCGGATTCCACAGTAGAAACCATGGATCGTTTCAAGATCGAGCACTTCGAACGGGACAACCCCGGCTGCGTATTCCCAGCTTTCGCTACGCTGGGGGCGGTCGAAACGCGCGCCTTGCGAGAACGGCTTAAGAGGCAGTGTGGCTTGCCCGGCAACGCATCAGACCTTGAGCTTACGAGGAGCATTGCTTTGACCGCTACGACGCTGCCGCACGCGGATCCGCAAGAGCCAGACTTCGATGTGGCCGACCTGCTGCGGCAGCTCAATATCAACCCGGGAAAAGAGGTCTTCATCAACTGGCATCGCTTCGATATCGTCGATCGCATGCAGTTCAACGACCTGGTGTCACACTTCAGCGACATCTGGTATCCAGGGGCCGATGACATAGAGATTCTCGATGACAGTTGCTCTTGGGTCCTTGTTGTGCCTCACTCTGGCAATGCGAGCCTTGCCATTGTAGCTGTGGACGCCTAACCCATGAGCGTCAGCTGCAGGGCGGCGGTATCGCCCTGGCAGCTGCACGCCTGGTTAGGCAAGAAGCAGAGGAGAGAGACGGAAGCCCGGCCCCAGCGGTCGGGCTTTTGTTTTAGCGGCCTGCACTACCGGCTGCTCGCGCGGCCCGGCGGGCCGCGCGGTTTGCTTCTCAGGCGGTGCTTCGCGAGCCGTTCGCCTGCTGGAGGACGCCGTCGAGCATGGCGAGGACGGCGGCATCGGCAATCCCGTGG